>JAZUMN010000068.1:0-9448 GCA_045603645.1 Alistipes sp.
AAAAGGCTGCTAACAATCTCTTGTCAGACAGCCCCTGCGGTGCGTAGGGGACTCGAATCCCTGACCCCGTGCGTGACAGGCACGTATTCTAACCAGCTGGACTAACGCACCATTGCTGATTGCGACTGCAAATATAGTACAAAAATGTTAATTGGCAATCTTTTTGGCGAAAAAATTACGCCTCGAAAATGGAAAATTGCACACTCCCGTAGCTGCGTGTCTGCTTGTAATGGGGGTAGTGGCTCACATCCATTGACTTGGAGTGCTCGAAAATGAGGATGCCACCCTCTTTAAGCAAGTTGCTCTCGAAGACCTGCTCGATAACCTTCTCGCTGCCGCTCAGGTCGTAGGGTGCATCCGAGAATATAACGTCATACTTCTTCGCGCAGCTCTTCAAGTACAAAAAGACATTTGCCTTTACGGGATGGAGGTTTGCAAAGCCAAACTGCTGGGCCGTCTGGCGTATGAAGTTGTAATGCACGGCGTTAATCTCGACCGACGTGACGGACTGTGCTCCGCGAGAGGCAAACTCATAACTTATGGAGCCCGTGCCGGCAAACAGGTCAAGCACATCTATCTGCTCGAAGTCAATCATATTGCCCAGAACATTAAACAGATTCTCCTTTGCAAAATCGGTCGTAGGGCGTGCCCTGAGGTTTTTGGGTGGGCTTATCATTCTGCCACCGCATCTGCCACTGACAATTCTCATCGTTAATTATAATATAAGGTATAAAATATCCGCCCCAGGAAGTGAGGCGGATACCTGCTATATGAAACTGTGAGATTAGTCCTCCCAGTTACCTGCCTCGTTGTTGCTGCCCTCCATAGAACCAAACTTCAAGCCTGCATACTGACCAAAGTTGTTAACCTTGTCGTCAATGAGGTTGATGATGTTCTGACGGAACTCCACAGTGTCGAGGTATGACTTGTAAGGTGCGCGGCACTCAACAACAGGAACATCTACGTTACCCTTGTTTACTACGCCTGCCACCAGGATAAACTCCATATTATTGGTGTTGGGGATATAACGGAGATTTTCAACCTGCTCCTGAGAGAGCTTGCGGGGGCTGAAAATAGTGTCGATAACATTGATGTAATACTTCTCAACATTCTTCTTCTTCATTCTCTTCAACTTTGCCATAGCAACTGAGTCATCCTCATCAACAAGCTTGCGCTCCATCTCCAACGAGTCGTTCAGGATAAAGTTTACCAACGAGTCGAAGTCGGCTGTAAAGTGCTGGTACTTGCTCTTGAAAGCACGCTCGGCAGAACGGATGTCCTTCAACTTTGCAATGACAGCTGCATTACGCTCCTTCAACTGCTTCTCAAATTTGAGAGGTGTGTAAATCTGGTAGGCAATAACGTAAATCAAACCAATGATTACCAACCCAAGAAAAATTTGTATTCCCTTTTTCATTTTTTATTATTTGTTATTAAGTTTGTAACCAAAATAAGGCTTAAAACATAAGGAAAATGCTAAATGCCCATATTGCACGCCAAATTTACGCAAAAATCTCGTTTGACGCAACAGTTAGTCAGAAAAAAGTTGTAGAAAAGTTGTCGGAGTACCTCACTTTGCCCGATTATTCGCCTATTTTCGTGCTGAATGGCTATGCGGGCACGGGAAAAACGACTTTAATATCAGCTTTGGTGGAGGTGCTGGACGAGTTGAAGATAAAGAGTATTCTGCTGGCTCCCACAGGACGTGCCGCCAAGGTGCTCTCGCGTTATTCGGGCAAGCCTACGCTGACCATACACAAACGAATCTACCGCCAGCGCACCAACGCAGCGTATGAATCAAAGTTTTCATTGGACATAAACAAGGAGCGTGATGCTGTATTTATCATCGACGAGGCTTCGATGCTTGCCGACTCGTCGGGCGAAGGTCAGATTTTCGGCAGCGGCTCGCTGCTTGACGACCTTGTAAAATATGTGAGAAGTGGTGTTCGCTGCCGTCTGATACTTGTGGGCGACAATGCGCAGCTGCCTCCTGTGGGAGCCGATTTCAGCCCTGCACTCGATGTGGATACAATGAGTCGTTACGGCGAAGTGATATACGCCTCGATGGACGATGTGGTGCGTCAGAGTGCCACCTCGGGCATACTGTTCAACGCTACAATGGTGCGTTGTATGCTCGAAAACGGCATTTATGAAGTGCCTCACTTTGACCTCGGCTATCCCGACATTGAGTCTATTCAGGGTGGGGAGCTTATTGAAAAGATTGACGAGTGCTACTGTCGTTACGGCAAGGATGAGACCATTGTAATCACCCGTTCAAATAAGCGTGCAAACCGCTACAATGAGGGCGTCAGACGTTATAACCTCTCGGCTGAGGAGGCTATTGAGAGTGGCGATATGCTGATGATTGTAAAGAATAATTATCACTTCACCGAGCGCATCGAGGCGTGCCCCGTGAACTTCATTGCCAACGGCGACATAGCCCGCCTGAAACGCATACGCCGCTTTGAGGATTTATACGGCTTTCATTTTGCCGATGCTGTGCTGCAATTCGGTGACTACAATGACCTGGAATTGGAGTGCAAGATACTGCTCGACACCATAACTTCGGAGTCGCCCTCGCTAACCTCGGAGCAGAGCAAGGCTCTCTTTTATGAGGTGGAGAAAGATTATCTTGATGTAAAGAGCAAGATTAAGCGTTTCAAGGAGATACGCGAGAATGAACATTTCAACGCCATGCAGGTAAAATTCTCGTATGCCGTGACGTGTCACAAGGCGCAGGGTGGCCAGTGGAAGGCTGTATTTATTGACCGCTGCCTATTTGGTGATGAGTCTATGAGCAAGGATATGCTGCGCTGGTTATATACCGCCCTGACGCGTGCTACGGAGAAGTTGTATTTGGTTAATTTTGATGACCGTTTCTTTGAATAATATAGCAAAAAAAGTTATCTTTGTCCTCTAAAACTGCAACCGATGGCGATAGAGAAAAAATATGTTGAGACCCCTCTGATGAAGCAGTATTATCAGATTAAGGCGGTGCATCCCGATGCTATTCTGCTGTTCAGGGTGGGCGACTTCTACGAGACCTTTGGCGACGACGCCATCAAGGCAAGTTCCATATTGGGTATAACCCTCACAAAGCGTGCCAACGGAGCTGCGTCGAGTGTTGAGTTGGCGGGTTTCCCGCATCACGCCATTGATGCCTATCTTCCCAAGCTGGTACGGGCAGGCGAGCGTGTAGCCATCTGTGAGCAGCTGGAAGACCCCAAGCTGGTGAAGGGACTGGTTAAGCGTGGCGTTATTGAACTGGTGACACCCGGCGTTGTTCTGGGTGATAACATCCTGCCCAATAAGGAGAATTCGTTTCTTGCCTCAATATATTTTGGAGCCAAGAGCACAGGTGCCGCATTCCTGGATATATCTACGGGTGAGTTCTTTATGGCTCAGGGCGACGACCGCTACATAGACAAGCTTATAGCCAACCTGCAACCCAAGGAGATTCTCTTCCAGCGCGGCAAGGAGGACCGCTTCGACTCTGCCTTCGGGGGCAAGCATTACACATATCGCCTTGATGAGTGGATATTTTCTGCGGAGCTGAACTACGACAAGCTATGCAAGCAGTTCGGCACCCAATCATTGAAGGGCTTTGGTGTAGAGAACCTCGGTGACGGCATAGCGGCTGCGGGAGCCATACTTTACTACCTGGAATTTACCGAGCATAAGGAGATTTCGCATATAAAATCAATCTCACGCCTTGACCAGAACGACTATGTGTGGATAGATAAGTTCTCCATCCGCAATCTGGAACTCTTCTCTTCCTCTTCGGGCGAGGGCAAGAGTGGCTTTGCCGATATTATAGACCGCACGCTGACATCTATGGGTGGCCGTATGTTGAAGCGCTGGATAGCGATGCCTCTGGTTGATGTTGAGCGCATACGTCACAGGCAGGATATTGTCCAGAGCATCCTCTCTGACAACGATGTGGCGACGGCTCTGCGTGAGCAGATATCATCCATAGGCGACCTGGAACGACTCTCTTCCCGCATAGCTGCCGGCAGGGTGTTGCCCCGCGAGCTGGTGCAGCTTAAAAACTCCCTGACAGCCGTAGAGACTCTCAAAGCTCTGATGCTTTCGACTGACGACAAGCATCTGCACTCCATAGCCGAGCTTATCGACCCTGCAACGCAGGTGCGTGACCGCATAGCGCAGGAGATATATCCCGACCCGCAGAATAATCAGATTCAGAAGGGTGGCGTGATTGCCGATGGCGTGTCGGCAGAGCTGGATGACCTCAGACGCATAGCACTGCACGGCCGAGATGTATTGCTGCAAATACAGCAGCGCGAGAGTGAGCTGACGGGCATACCGTCGTTGAAGATTAGCTATAACAATGTCTTTGGCTACTATATTGAGGTGCGCAACACCCACAAGGATAAAGTTCCCGAGACGTGGATACGCAAGCAGACGCTCACCGCTGCCGAGCGTTACATCACCGAGGAGCTGAAAGAGTATGAGGAGAAGATTCTCGGTGCTCAGGATCGCATACTGCAAATCGAGCAGGAGATATACACCCGCCTCATTGTGGACCTCTCGGCGCATCTGCGCACCATCCTGCACGATGCCAACGTCATAGCGCAGCTCGACTGCTTGCAGTCCTTTGCCAGGATGGCGCAGGAGTATAACTACACACGCCCCACATTGGACGAGGGTAAGGTAATAGATATACGTGCGGGTCGCCACCCCGTTATCGAACGACTGATGGCGGTGGGTGAGCAGTATATCCCCAACGACGTGCTGCTCAACGATAGCGACCAGCAGATTATGATGATTACAGGCCCCAATATGTCGGGTAAGTCGGCTCTGCTGCGTCAGACAGCCCTTATAATCCTTATGGCGCAGATGGGCTCATTCGTGCCTGCCGACAAGGCTCATATTGGCATTGTGGATAAGATTTTCACGCGTGTAGGAGCATCGGACAACATCTCGCAGGGCGAATCTACCTTTATGGTCGAGATGTTGGAGTCGGCAAGCATCCTGAACAACCTCTCTGACCGCAGCCTTATCCTTTTGGACGAGATTGGGCGAGGCACAAGTACCTACGACGGAATATCCATTGCGTGGGCTATGGTCGAGTACATACACAACTTCGCCTCGGTACGCGCCAAGACTATGTTTGCCACTCACTACCACGAACTCAACGAGATGGAGCAGCTCTTCGAGCGCATAAAGAACTACCACGTCGCTGTGCGTGAGGTGGACAATACCATAGTCTTTCTGCGTAAGCTTATGCGTGGTGGCACAGAGCATTCATTCGGAATACACGTTGCCCGTATGGCGGGTATGCCATCCTCCATCGTAAGCCGTGCCAACGAGATTTTGACAAATCTCGAAGCCGTATATGGGAATAACGAGATAAAGGATAAGGAACCGGAAAGCGAGGATGTAGCATTGCCATCTTCACGTCGCCGCAAGCGACAGCCATCGGCTCGTCAGGTGGCAGATGTGGCGCAGCAGGGTAATATGCAACTCTCGATGTTCCAGCTCGACGACCCCGTGCTGGTGCAGATACGCGACCAGATAAGAGGCTTGGATATAAACACCCTGACTCCTATCGAGGCGCTCAATAAACTCAACGAGATAAAGAAGATAACGGGTTTGTAATATGGGACTCACCGAGATTATAATCATCGCCGTAGGTCTTGCTATGGATGCTTTTGCCGTAGCAATAGGCAAGGGCTTGTCTGTCAAGCACATTGGGCCACGTCACTCGATGAGTGTAGGTCTGTGGTTTGGAGGCTTTCAGGCTCTGATGCCCCTGGTAGGTTATATGCTCGGCAGGAGTTTCTCGTCACTAGTAAGTCACGTAGACCACTGGATAGCCTTCATTCTGCTGGGACTTATTGGCGTCAATATGATTCGTGAGGCGCTATCGGAGGATGGATGCGAGATTGAGTCGGGCAAGGACTTCTCGTCACGTCAGATGTTTCTTCTGGCTGTGGCTACCAGCATAGATGCCCTGGCTGTGGGTGTGTCGTTAGCGTTCCTTGACGCTGATATATGGCTTACTGTGGCTGTTATAGGTGTTATAACGATGATTCTCTCGATGCTGGGCCTGCGCATAGGCAATGTGTTCGGATGCAGATATAAGTCGCGTGCAGAGATTTTTGGCGGCTGTGTGCTTATCTTTATAGGTAGCAAAATTCTCTTCGAGCATATAACGGAAACCATATAAGAAAAAGTAACGCCATCGTCCAAAAGCGGATGATGGCGTTAACTTTCTACTACAGCTGTCGTTATGCGTCGATATCTGCGTAGCAAGCATTTTTCTCAATAAACTCACGGCGTGGTGGAACATCATCACCCATAAGCATTGAGAAGATTCTATCTGCCTCGGCAGCATTCTCTATGCTTACCTGACGCAAAATACGTGTCTCAGGATTCATTGTCGTATCCCACAGCTGCTGGGCATTCATCTCACCCAAACCTTTGTATCGCTGGATGTGTACGCCCTTAGCACCCATCTGCTCAATGAGCTCGTCACGCTCGGCCTCAGTCCAGCAGTAGCGCTCGTTGTTACCCTTCTTTACAAGGTACAAAGGTGGGGTGGCGATATAAACGTGACCATTCTCGATAAGCTCCTTCATCTTGCGGAAGAAGAATGTAAGCATAAGCGTAGCAATGTGCGCACCACCGACATCGGCATCGGTCATAATGATAATCTTGTCGTAACGGAGCTTTCCAAGGTTCAATGCCTTGCTATCCCCTGGCGTGCCGATAGTAACACCCAGGGCGATAAACATATTCTTAATCTCCTCATTCTCCCACATACGGTGCTCCAACGCCTTCTCGACGTTCAGAATCTTACCGCGCAGAGGCATAATAGCCTGGAAATTACGGTCACGTCCCTGCTTTGCTGTACCACCCGCAGAGTCACCCTCGACGAAGAAAATCTCGGCGATAGAGCGGTCGCGGCTCGAACAGTCGGCCAGCTTGCCGGGCAGACCTGCTCCCGAAAGTGGTGTCTTGCGCTGCACAGCCTCACGGGCATTGCGTGCTGCGTGACGTGCCGTAGCTGCAAGGATAACCTTCTGAACGATAGCCTTGGCGTCCTTTGGATGCTCTTCAAGGTAGAGCGACAACGCCGCAGCCACAGCACCATTTACAGCACCTGCAACCTCGTCATTGCCGAGCTTCGTCTTGGTCTGACCCTCAAACTGAGGCTCCGCAACCTTTACAGAGACAACGGCGGTCAAGCCCTCGCGGAAGTCATCGCCCGAAATCTCGAACTTAATCTTCGAGAGCATACCCGACTCGTCGGCATACTTTTTAAGTGTACGCGTCAGGGCTGTGCGGAAACCCGTAAGGTGAGTACCACCCTCAATGGTGTTGATGTTATTGACGTAAGAGTGTACGTTCTCCGAGAAAGAGTTGTTATACTGCATAGCAACCTCGACAGGAACGCCATTCTTCTCAGTGTCGATGTAGATGATATTCTCGATGATAGGCTCGCCACGTGTAGAGTCGAGGTACTGAACAAACTCCATCAGACCATCCTTTGAGTAGAAGTGCTCGCTGAGGTATTCGCCACTCTCCTCGTCCTGCTTACGCTTGTCGGTAAGTGTAAGGTGGATACCTTTGTTAAGGAACGCCAGCTCACGCAGGCGGTTAGCCAGAATATCATACTTATACTCCGTTGTGTGGGTAAAGATTGTTGGGTCGGGCTTGAAGGTTACCGATGTACCTCTATCCTCGCAGTCGCCCAGAATATCAACCTTTGACGTAGGCACGCCCTTGCTGTAAGACTGCTTGTAAATCTTGCCACCTCGGTGAATCTCGGCAACGAGCAGGGTAGAGAGGGCATTCACACACGATACACCTACACCGTGCAGACCTCCCGATACCTTGTAACTGCCCTTGTCAAACTTACCTCCGGCGTGCAGAACTGTCAAAACAACCTCCAATGCCGACTTGCCCTCCTTCTCGTGGAAGTCGGTAGGGATACCACGGCCGTTATCTTTTACCGTGATAGAGTTGTCCTCATTGATTGTTACCTCGATGTTGTCGCAATATCCCGCCAAAGCCTCGTCAATAGAGTTGTCCACAACCTCATACACAAGGTGATGCAGACCCTTCTCGCCGATGTCGCCAATATACATAGCAGGGCGCTTGCGCACAGCCTCCAAGCCTTCGAGGACCTGGATATTGGACGCCGAATATTCTTCTTCGTTCTTCTTGATGATTTCCTGTTCAGTACTCATTATTTACTTGTAATTTATTCGCAGAATTAAAACGTACAAAATTAGGCTTTTTAATTCAATTCTGCAAATCAAATCGGATTTTTTTACTCCGTAAAACTCTTCTCTATGTCAATTTCCGCAATGCGTCCCTTTGAGAACATAATCGTACGTGCCGGATACTGCTCAATCAGAGCCGTATTGTGTGTGGACATAATCACAGCACAACCCTTGGCTGTAATCTCTTGAAAGAGTCGCATAATCTCGTCAGCCGTCACAGGGTCAAGGTTGCCCGTAGGTTCATCTGCCAATATAAGACGTGGTGAGTTTATCAGAGCTCGCGCAATTACCAGTCGCTGCTGCTCGCCACCCGAGAGCTCGAAAGGCATTTTGTAGGCCTTGTTGTCGAGTTTAACAAGATGCAGCACCTCGTCTATGCGGCGACGGATATCCGCCTCGTTTTTCCAGCCTATGGCTCTCATAACGTCGTAGAGATTGTAGAAAACATTACGGTCGTCGAGGAGCTGGTAGTCCTGAAATACAATGCCCATCCTGCGGCGTAAATGGGGAATGTCTTTGCGGCGCAGATGACGCAAATTCATACCAACAACATATCCCTCGCCTTCAAGTAGTTGCACCTCGGCATATAAAGTTTTAAGTAAGGTACTTTTGCCACTGCCCACACGCCCGATGAAATAGACCATTTCACCTGCATTTACTCTTAAATTTACATCCGAAAGCACTAGCTCGTCATCTGATTTCAGGGTGCGGGAATCTCCATCGGTATGATAAATCGACACCTCTTTAAGTTCTACTACGCAACTATCTCTGTTCATATCGTTATTTGGGTTTCTACGACTCACAAATATATGCTTTTTGGATGATTTTTCAAAATATATTTGCGCTATAAGTTTCTATATGTTGTTCATTTTTGCAGGTTTGGTCATTTTGTAGCCATTGTTGAACTAAAATACCCCCCCCCGCGTAATTTTACCTATGTTTTAATTTTGATTTTCAGGAATTTATGCAGACCTTGCATCGTCAATTTACACAATAAAAATGTGCGCAAATGCGTGTACCAAGATAGCAAATTAACTTTTTTATTACTACATAACAACAATTAAAAACAAAACAGAGAAATGAAAAAAGTTTACGAAGCGCCTCAGTTTGAGGTGGTGGAAGTGAAGGTCGAGAAGGGTTTCGCTTCGAGCAATGCAACATTGGAACATCCAACCCTAGGAAGTGGCATTGAGTGG
>JAZUMN010000069.1:0-9599 GCA_045603645.1 Alistipes sp.
CAAGCTTGAGGGCGTTGAGGATCCAGAGCAGAAGCGTAAGATTATCGGCGGTGAGTTCATCCGTGTATTCGAGGAGGAGGCACGTAAGTTGGACGGCATTGACTTCCTGGGTCAGGGTACAATCTACCCCGACATCGTCGAGGGTGGTACCAAGACTGCCAAGATGGTTAAGTCGCACCACAACGTAGGTGGCCTGCCCGAGGATATGCAGTTCGGCTTGGTGGAGCCTTTGAAGCAGCTCTTCAAGGATGAGGTGCGTGCTTGCGGTGTTGAGCTGGGCTTGCCTTATGAGATGGTATATCGTCAGCCATTCCCAGGCCCCGGCTTGGGTGTGCGTTGTCTGGGAGCTATCACACGTGACAGGTTGGAGGCTGTACGCGAGTCAGACGCCATCCTGCGTGAGGAGTTCGCCAAGGCGGGCCTGGACAAGAAGGTATGGCAGTACTTCACCATTGTGCCCGACTTCAAGAGTGTGGGTGTGCGTAACAACGCCCGTTCATACGATTGGCCTGTAATCATCCGTGCTGTGAATACCATCGACGCTATGACAGCCTCTATCGAGCATATCGACTGGGCTATCCTTGATAAGATTACCAAGCGCATTCTCGACGAGGTTCCAACCGTAAACCGCGTTTGCTACGATATGTCGCCTAAGCCCTCGGCAACAATCGAATGGGAGTAAAAACCGCATAACAAGGTAATTTCTGCGTTATACTTACCCGAGAAATCCTCACATACGAAAAGTATGCTGCGGTTTCTCGGGTTTCGTATGCCTGAAAATTCCTCTTGTTATGCGAAAAATTGCATGAACCAAATTTTGTATGTTTTGTAAGTTGCTATATTCTTTATAAATTTGTACGGAATATGGGGACTGTGATCAATATGGAAGTCTGGAAGCAATCTGATATTAATGTAGATAGTTTGTGGATTATTCCTGAGAGGGCAAAAGGCGGTAAGCATAAGAATGTTTATCACGGCAATTTTGTGCCTCAAATTCCCAATCAACTTATTAGAAGATACACAAATTCCGGCGATGCAGTTTTAGAACTTTTTTCGGGTAGTGGAACAACCCTATTCGAATGTGAGAGTTTGCAAAGAAATTACCTCGGCTTTGATATCAATGAACAGATTATTGAATATGTTAATGAGAAGATGCAAGGCTGCACAACCATTAACTATGCAATCAAGAATGTAGATGTTACCAATTCGGCAGAGTTTTCGATGAGTATTGAGAATTGGTTGAAGCTTCAGAATAGGGAATCTGTAGATTTTATGATTGCACATCCACCATATTTGGATATTGTAAAATTTACTAATGACAAAAGGGATTTATCAAATATACCAGATGTTGATTTGTTCATAGAGAAATTGACTAGTGCCATTTCAACAGGCTTTCAGTATCTGAAAAAGAATGGTTATTTTGCAATAGTTGCTGGGGATATTTATAAGAAAAGCGAGGTTGTTCCTTTGGCATTTATGATAATGAATGCTGTTCGACAAACTCTCAAAGTGAAGATGAAAGGAGTAATTGTGAAGAACATCGAAGGTAACCGTGGGAAACTTGGCGCACAAGATATTTGGAAATATCGTGCATTGAAAAGTGACTATTTTTTGTTTAAGCACGAGTATATATTCGTATTCAAAAAACTTTAATATATGACGAAGACCGAATTATTTATCAAACTAGCCACCCCAAACAAAAAGGGTGAGAGCCGATGGGTGTATGCAACAGAATTTGTTGGAGAGTATGCGGATTTGCAGTTAGGCAATGGTGGTAGTTGGTGCCGTGCTAGTTCGACTTTGGCTAAGAAATATGTTGTTGAGTTTGATAAACCTATAACTAAGTGCAACTCGATTGATGCTGTAAGATTAGTTGGTTTAAGGAAAGAAGAAACATTTAATCAAAATATTCGTCAGGATATTAGAGACTACTATAAAAGCGAGCGCTGTGTAATGCTCGGTGTTCGTGGTTTTTCGGAAAATACAAAAATCGAAATTGACCACAAAGATGGTAGAAAAGAGGATTGGCGTGTTTCTAATCCTGCAACACAATTGTTAGAGGATTTTCAGCCACTATGTAAAGCTGCCAACGATGTAAAGCGTCAGATCTGTAAGGAATGCAAATTGACAAATAAAAGATGGAATGCTCAAAATATAAAAGGCAAACCATACCCGTTTTACGAAGGAGATGATAATTACACTGAGGCTTTGGGCTGTGTAGGTTGTTATCAATATGATCCAGTCGCATATAGGAAAAGTTGTGTGTTAAGAGTTTCAAAAGAAGCATCAGAGCATACGGCTGAGTATATAATGCAGAAATTATATCCGCAAGAATAGGTTAATATGAACTATATTGGTTCCAAATACTCACTGCTTGATTTTATAGACCACACGATAGCACGCGTTGTCGGTGAGGATATGTCGCAACTTGTGTTTTGCGATCTCTTTGCTGGCACTGGCATAGTTGGTCGTCACTTTAAGACGCAAGTAAGGCAAGTGATATCAAATGATTGGGAGTATTACAGCTATATTCTCAATCGTAACTATATAGGCAATCATTTGGAAATAGAGGGCAAAGATGAGTATATCGAGAAACTCAATCAATTAAGTGGCATTGATAATGGGTTTATATATTCTCAATATTGCCTAGGCGGTGGCAATAATCGCCAATATTTCTCAGATGAGAACGGGAAAAAGATAGATGCTGCAAGGGTAGCTATCGAAGAGTGGAAAAACAATGGAGAGATATCAGATGATTTGTACTATTTTCTCCTTTGCAGTTTAATTGAAAGTGCAGATAAATATGCTAATACAACATCGGTGTATGGGGCGTTTCTGAAAAGCCTGAAAAAGTCTGCTCAAAAGCCGATAGTAATTGCACCTGCAACTTATCAATTCAATAGTCATAATCATCAAGTGTACCGAGAAGATGCGAATACACTTATAAAGAGTATTTGTGGCGACATTTTGTATCTCGATCCACCTTATAACGCTAGACAATACGGAGCAAATTATCATCTCCTAAACACAATTGCCGAATACAAAGCGTTTGAGCCAAAGGGTAAGACTGGATTAAGAGAATATAACAAGTCGGACTATTGCAGTAAATCTATTGTAAAAGATTCTTTCGAGAGCTTGATTGCCGATGCGAAATTTAAGTATATCGTACTATCATACAATAATGAAGGCTTGATGTCTATTGACACTATTCGTCATATTATGAGTAAATACGGTAGATACCAAGTGTTCCATAAAGAATACTCTCGGTTTAGAGCAGATAAAGCAGAAAATCGCAACCATTTGGCAGATACTACAACGGAATATTTACATGTTCTTATCAAGGAGTAAGTACCTATCCGCCCATTGCGACAAAATGCGACAAAAGTGTTGAACCCATACAGAACCTAATGTAGCAAAATAGGCGTTGTAGGCGCATAAACCCCCCCCCTAAAACACGGGCTGCTAACCTTTGCGGTTGGCAGCCCTCATTTAATAAACTAACCCTAAATCGAAGCAATCCTGCTTCACAACTATATGATTCAAATCATTTAGTTCACGCTTCATTGTCCTGGCGGAAGAGCTCCCTGAGATAGCAGTCGATGTAAAACAACTCGGCATCGTCGCATATCACGGTGTTGTGAAAGAGCTGCTCTTCGTTGGCAATCGGATTGGAAGATAAATCAATGTCAGTATTCTCCATAGGCACTCTGTTTTGTCATTATAACGGCGGCCGTAGGGCAGTTATTGTGAAGAAGCGAAAAATTTCCGCATTTTTTCTTTTTTTTATATATTTGTATTGGCGAAGAGCGTTTTTTCGTTTAGTAGCAGAGAGTTTTATATGCCACTTGAAAGTATAGCATTGAATTTTGTGCCGCAGTTGGGCGTGAAGGGCGCTGCCTACCTTGTCGAGTGCTTCGGCTCGGCGAGGGGTGTCTATGCCGCCTCGCAGGATGAGCTTGTGGGGCGTGCCGAGTTACGCGCCGATGTGGCACGCAGCATAGTGTCAAGGCGTGGTCTGGCGGAGGCGGAGCGTGAGCTGGCATACTGCAAGGCGCACGGCATCACGGTTCTGGGGTGCGACCAGGAGGCGTACCCTCGGCTGCTGCGCGATATTGAGGATTTCCCCACGGCGATATATGTGCGGGGCAATGCCGAGGCTCTGCTGCGGCCTGCCGTAGCTTTTGTCGGCACGCGTAAGATGACCTCCTACGGCCAGCGTATGTGCGATAAATTGGTTGCGGAACTGCACGACGTCTATCCCGAGGCTGTTGTGGTCAGTGGCCTGGCATACGGCGTTGATGGGGCGTGTCACCGCGCGGCGTTGGCGTCAGGAGCAGTGACGGTGGGTGTTGTGGCCAATGCGCTGCCCAACGTTACACCTACGGTGCACGAGCAGCTGGCGCGAGATATGATTTCTCACGGTGGCGCAGTAGTCACGGAACTTAACTCGCAGACGAAGCAGAATGGTCGCTACTTCATCCCTCGCAACCGCATCATCGCAGCCCTCAGTGCAGGTGTTGTCGTGGTCGAGAGTGCCGAGTCGGGAGGCTCACTCTCAACGGCTGCCTTTGCCGATGGCTACAACCGTGCGGTGATGGCTGTGGCGGGGCGTGCTGTCGATGCTAACTCTATGGGTTGCAATGCGTTGATACGCAACCGCAAGGCGCAGATGATACTCTCGGGTCGCGACATAGTCGAGGAGCTGCATTGGGAGTTCGGGCTCTCGGATGTGCCTCATGAGAGGTGCGAGCCGCTGCCGCTGAGTGATGAGGAGTCGCAGTTTATGACCCTCTTTGCCGCAGACCCTCTCTCGCTTGAAGTGTTGCAGCTGCGCAGTGGACTCTCGGCGGGTGAGCTCTCGCTTATGCTTATGAATTTGGAGTTGTCGGGGGCGGTGCGTCAGCTGCCCGGCAAGTTATACGAGAAACTGATATGAGATTGATAGATACACATTCGCACCTTTACAGCGAGGAGTTCGACGAGGATAGGGCGGAGACTCTGCTGCGGGCTCGTGAGGCGGGCGTGGAGCGCCTGCTGTTGCCTGCCATAGACAGCCTCAGCCACGAGCGTCTGTTTGCCTTGGTGCGCGGGGCGGGTGAGTGTCGGGCGATGATGGGCCTGCACCCTACGTCGGTAAATGATAACCCTCGCTGGCGCGAGGAGCTTGCGTTGGTGGAGCATTACCTTGCCGAGCCGCCTCAGGGTGTGGAGTTCTGCGCTGTGGGTGAGATAGGCCTTGACTACTATTGGAGTCAGGAGTGGGTTGCCGAGCAGCGTGAGGCCTTTGTTGGGCAGTGTCGTCTGGCGGCACGGCTCGATATGCCTGTGGCGATACATACGCGTGCGGCGTGGGATGATATGTGTGAGTTGTTGGAGGCGGAGTGCCGTTGTGCCGAGAGCCGTGGCGAGCGTCTGAGAGGTGTGCTGCACGCCTATTCGGAGGATGTCAACACCTACCGTCGTCTCAGGGCGTGCGGCGATTGGCTGTTTGGCGTGGGAGGCGTTGTGACCTACAAAAAGAGCCTGCTGGCGGAGGTTGTCAGGGATATGGCTCTCGAAGATATGGTGTTGGAGACCGACTGCCCCTACCTTACACCCGTGCCACACAGGGGCAAGCGCAACGAGTCGGCGTATGTGAGGTATGTGTGCGAGAAGGTGGCAGAAATCAAGGGCATAAGTGCCGAGGAGGTTGCCGAGGTCACGTCACGCAATGCCCGACGTATGTTTTCAGGCAAGGAGTAACATAAAGTTGAAGATATGAAACAGAATGTCGTTGAAGAGAGCTACCGCTCGTCGATACTTATCATCTACACGGGTGGCACAATCGGAATGAAGACCGACGAAAAGACGGGGGCTCTGGTGCCTTTCGACTTTGGAGGCATCTATGACGAGTTCCCCTCGTTGCGCCGCCTCAATGTCGATATCGAGGTGCACACGATGCCCAAGCTCATAGATTCGTCTAATGTGCAGCCTTCGGACTGGTGTGCCATAGCCGAGGTTATACGCCAAAGCTACGACCGCTACGACGGCTTTGTCATCCTGCACGGCACCGACACAATGTCCTACTCCGCCTCGGCGCTGAGCTTTATGCTTGAAAACCTCGCCAAGCCCGTGGTCTTTACGGGTAGTCAGATACCTATCGGACTGCTGCGCACCGATGGAAGGGAGAATCTTATCACAGCCATCGAGATTGCAGGTGCCCGCAGCGGCGGCAAGCCTCTGGTCCCCGAGGTGTCATTGTTGTTCCATAGTTGCCTT
Organism: Alistipes sp.; assembly: GCA_045603645.1. Classification (GTDB taxonomy): domain Bacteria; phylum Bacteroidota; class Bacteroidia; order Bacteroidales; family Rikenellaceae; genus Alistipes. Next base: position 6,259 of record JAZUMN010000069.1, read on the forward strand.
TATCGCGGCAACCGCACCCGCAAGGCGAGTGCCGAGGAGCTCGATGCTTTCCGTTCGCCGAACTACCCTCCGCTTGCCGAGGTGGGGGTCAAGATATCCTACAACAGAGCCAGCATAGCCCCCGTTGAGCAGGGTCAGGAGCCTCTGCGTATAGCCACTTTTTTGAGCGAGGGAGTGGCCATCATAAAGCTCTTCCCCGGCATAGGCGAATATACGCTCAGGGCGATACTCTCGGTTGAGGGCCTGCGTGGTGTGGTGCTCGAAACCTATGGTGCAGGCAACGCCCCTACGACTGAGTGGTTTCTACGCCTTATGCGCGAAACGGTGGAACGTGGCGTGCTGGTGCTCAACGTCACACAGTGCGACAATGGCTCGGTTGAGATGCAACTCTACGAGACAGGCCTGCGCCTGCAAAAGGCCGGTGTATTGTCGGCATACGATATGACTACCGAAGCGGCTATTACCAAGCTGATGTATGTGCTGGGTAAAGAGCTGTCATTGGAGGAGTCAAAAGAGCTTATGCGCCGTCCTCTACGAGGAGAGTTTACATTGTAAAGGGTTGCGTGTTAAAAAATAAATTGCTATATTTCGGTCCGTAAACTATGCGAAAAATGCATCTGCGGTGCCTCAGGCAAGGTTTCCAAAGGTGTAAATTATTGTGTAGCAAATAGTTGCCGAAGTTGGGGCGGCAAATGTATTTGTGAGGGAGAATTTGTGATTCAGGCTTTGGCGGCGGTCGCAAGTTGTGATTTTTTATTGCATAGATGAATAAATATTGATATTTGATAAAATAATTTAATACAAAACACTAATTAAAAACAATTCAAAAGGTATGAAAAAAAATCTTATGTTTTTGGCAGTTGCAGTATTGGGTACTGTAAAGTCTTTCGCACAGGAGGCTGCTGCCGCTGCTACTGAGGCTGCTGCTGAGGCTGCTGCCGTTGCTGCTGAGGCTGCTATGGTTGCTGAGACAGAACTCGCAGGTGAGACTATGCACCAGGTTTTGATGCAGAAGTTCCTTGAAGGAGGTTGGGGCTGGATGTTGCCAGTATTGGTATGTTTGGTAATCGGTTTGGCAGTTGCTATCGAGCGTATGTTGTTCCTCTCACTCTCTAACATCAACTCAAAGAAGTTTATCGAGGCATTTGAGAAGACTTTGAACGAGGAGGGTGTTGAGGCTGCTAAGGATCTTTGCCGTAACACTCGCGGTCCTATCGCATCAATCTACTATCAGGGTTTGGACCGTTTGGATCAGGGTATGGACGCTGTTGAGAAGGCTGTTGTTTCTTACGGTTCAGTTCAGACAGGTCAGATGGAGTCAGGCCTCTCTTGGATTGGTTTGTTCATCGCTCTTTCTCCTATGTTGGGTTTCATGGGTACCGTAGTAGGTATGGTTGGCGCGTTCGACCAGATTCAGGCTGCCGGTGATATCTCTCCAACAATTGTTGCCGGTGGTATCAAGGTTGCGTTGTTGACTACATTGATGGGTCTTATCTCTGCTGTTGTTTTGCAGTTGTTCTACAACTACATCGTATCTAAGATTGACAATCTGGTAAATGCAATGGAGGACTCTTCAATCATTTTGGTTGACATCTTGACAGCTTACAACAAGAAATAATTTAGACCTTAAAAGAGAATTTTACAATGGAGAAATTTGTTAAATATTTATCACCTGCGCTTATCGGCGTTACGCTGCTGTTGGTGTTCTGGGCTATCTTTACCACCCCAGATCCAGCAACTGTGGATAACGCAACAGCGGTTGGTGCAAATCTCTACTGGGGCTATGCTCTTTTGGGTGTTGCTATTGCCGTAGCAATCTTCGCCGCAGGTTGGGATTTGATGCAAAAGCCAACAGGCATCAAGGGCGCAATGCTCTCATTGCTTGCTATTGTGGCTATCGTATTAGTATCTTACTTCATCGCGAATGGTCACGACTACCAGATTGTAGACCTTAACAATCAGGGTTACTTCTCTCGTCCAGAGACAGTTATCACCGATGCCAGCATCCTGGTAACTTATGTTGCTTTTGTTGCAGCTATCGTAGTGGCTATCTATTCAGCAGTGTCAGACGCACTTAAATAAAAAGGAGGTTAAATATGTCATTAAATAAGAGAAAAACTCCGGAAGTACGCGCCGACTCTCAGGCAGATATCGCGTTCTTGCTGCTTATCTTCTTCCTCGTTGCTACGACGATGAACACCGATAAGGGTCTCTCTCGTGTCTTGCCTCCTATCCCACCCGAGGATGTGAAGGTTGAGGACCAGAAGCAGAAGGAGCGTAACGTGTTGTTGGTGTTCGTCAATGGCGCAGGTCAGTTGATGGTTGCCGACGAAACTATGGACATCCGTCAGTTGAAGGACAAGGCTAAGGAGTTCGTTCTGAACGTAAACGACGATGAGAATTTGCCTGAGAAGGAGGATGAGGAGATTGAGATGCCCGACGGCACCAAGTGGACTTATCCTGTCAGCAAGGGCGTTATCTCATTGCAGACAACCCGCGACACAGGCTACGAGACCTATATCCAGGTGCAGAATGAGCTTACCCGTGTCTTCAACGAGATTCGTGAGGATGTATCAATGCAGAAGTTTGGAAAGCACTTCGACGAGCTCGATGAGGCTGAGCGTAAAGTAATAACCACGGCGGTGCCACAGAAGATTTCTGAGGCGGAGCCACGTAAAGCAATCAAGAAGTAATATGGCAGTAATGAAAAAGTCGGGTGACAAGAAAGAGGTACCCGCAATTTCGACAGCATCACTTCCTGACGTAATCTTTATGATTCTCTTCTTCTTCATGGTATCTACTACTATGCGAGAACAGGAGGTATTGGTGCGCTACAAGCTTCCAAACGCTACCGAAGTACAGAAGCTTGAAAAGAAGAATTTGGTAAGTTATATCCATATCGGTGTTCCTGTGACACATATGCAGGCACGCTATGGTACGGCTCCAAAGATTCAGCTCAACGACACTTACAAGACAGCAAAGGATATTGGTGACTTCATCGCCGCCGAGCGTGATCAGCTCAATGAGTCTGACCGTGCTCAGATGACCACCAGCATCAAGGCAGATAAGGATACCAAGATGGGTATTATCACCGACGTTAAGCAGGAGCTGCGTCGTGCTAACGCCCTGAAAATCTCTTACGCGTCTATCGAGTCTGAGGGCTACTAATAGTAGGCGTGGCGCAAGCCACAGCCGAATTTGTCTAACAAGGCTCTTTTGGCATCTGCCTTGTCTGAAAATGCTCATTTACGCTGAGTAATTAACCCACACAAGGGTGGCTTTTCCTCCTCGCGGCTCGGCAAAGTAAACAAGCTTACTCTGCTCTCGCTCCGCAGCGTCGG
>JAZUMN010000070.1:0-5011 GCA_045603645.1 Alistipes sp.
GTATCGTAAGCTCTTTATAGACGAGTATTTTAAGCTCAAATACAAGTAGAAAATGCGGGTGTTTGCCCACATTTATGTACTATTTTTGACCAATAAACAAAAACCGCCCCGATTTTATGTACTATTTTGACCAATAAGCCCTGAAAGTTGGCTTTCCCTCCTCGCAATGACAGAACGACACCAGACAATATGGGTAAAAATTGATGGCGAGTGTTTCGCAACAATCGCCATCATCAGGTTAGTTAGGTTAATGAGAAGTTGTGGGTTGCCCCACATTTGCTACGACAAAGATAAGTCGTTTTTCTGCATTTGCAAAATAAAACGGCGTTTTTTATAATTTTTTTTAACTTTTTATGTTCATTTATTAAAAATCTGTAAGGCACGACCCTAAAAGCATCCATATTCGCTAAACTATCTAAATTCACTATCACCCCCTCCACCACAAAAAATCGTATAACAAGAGGAATTTTTAGGCACGCGAAGATTGCAAAAGCGCAGCATACTTAATGTATGTGAGCATTTTACAAGCAAGCGTAACACCAAAATTACCTTGTTATACGATTTTTTCCTTAGAAGGGATAGCCCACACCAAAGTTCAGCGCAGTATTCTTCCAGCGCAGATTGCTTATCCAACGCTCACCCTTAGGCATATTGGGGTTATGAAGCTGCACGCCCCAGTCAAGACGCAGGATGACGAACTTGATATCCACACGCAGGCCGAGACCCGTATTGAAGCCGAGCTGCTTATAGAATTTATTCCACTTAAAGACTCCGTCGGCGGGTATGTTCTGCCTGTCGCCGCCAAGATACCAAACATTACCCAGGTCGAAGAAGGTGGCGCCGTTGAACATTCCCCATATAGGGAAGCGGAATTCAAGGTTTGCCTCCAACCTCATATCGCCCATCTGCACAGGGTAGGGGGTATTTTGTGCGGGGGTATTACCCGGGCCGAGGGTTCGGGGTGTCCAGCCACGCATACTGTTGCTACCGCCCACATAGAAGAGGCGGTCGAAGGGCAGGGCTGTGGAGTTACCGTAGGGCACACCCACACCGGCAAAGATTCTGCCTGCGAGGGCCGTGCGCTCGCCCAGCACAATCTTACGGCTCAGGCTCACATCGCCACGCACATACTGCGAGTAGCGCACCCCCAAAATCTCATAGTGCCCCTCGGAGGTTTTCTGCGAGAAGAGGTGCTCGACAAGGTTCAGCAGGTTGCCCGCCGACTCGAAATTCGCCCTGAGCAGGGTGGCATTGCCGCCTATGTGTTTGTTCTGATTGTTGTAGGTGTAGCTTGCCGACAAGCCCACGATGGCCTGCGTGAGGTAGCTCTGGCGCAGGTACTCATTCTCCAACGAGGAGAAGAATCGCTCATCGATATATCCCACGTTAATCCAGTTTATGTCCAGCGGACGCAGCTGGTAGTGGTAGCGGCCATTCTGACTGCGCCACGAGTAGGTCCAGTTTATGCGCGAGAGGTCGCGGCGATAGTATGGGCGGTCCTGGTAGTTGAACGAGAGCTCCAACTTGGTGCGCGGCATATTGATATTACGCGTAGAGATACGGAATGGAGCAATGAAGCGCGGGAACTGCATACCCACAGCAACACCCACCTCGTTGGCTCTGCGGCGCTGCACGTGCTTACCCTTCATATACTCGTAACCGAATGTTACCGAGCCATTTAGCATCTCCAAGCCTCGGAAGAGATTTCTATTCTGGTAGCCCACCGTGGCACTCAGGCCGTAGAAACTCGATGTTGTGCTACCCTCCAACTCCACGTTGTAGCCCTGCTTCAATGTGGGCGAGCAGAGTATGTAGCAGCGCAGATTACTCTCGGCTATATCCTCGAACTTACGGGGCGAATATGGTGTGCGACCCTCACCGGCATAGTGGACAAAGGAGTCATCGGAAGGCATCTCCTCGAAGGCTATGCGGGCACTCTTGAAGTAGCCCAGCGACATAATCTCAGAGTAGGTGCGGTCCACCAGCGACGCATCGTAGAGGGTGTTGGGGGTCATCGGTATTGCCGTGTGCAGCACCTTGGGGCGCACATTGGGCTTGCCCTGCGAGACTATGTTAAGTCCCTGATAATGAGTTGTATCAACGAGCGTAGCCCTATATTCACTTTCAGCAATGGCGGGGTCGTAGTCGGGCACGACATTTATCTCCTTCACACGGAAAATCCTATTGCCACCCATTATGGCACGTCCACGCTCGTCGTAGCCCACGATGTTGGGCTTCACAATCATACGCACGGCCGCCGTGCGGTTGCCCGCCATGGTATCGACACGGTACTCGATGTTATTGATGGAGAAGTTGTAGTAGCCCCTGTTGTTGAGATATTGGGCTATGCGCTCGCGCTCCTTATCCAGCGTAGGTATGTCGAAGATGCCCCCCACTTTGAGTAGCGACTGCGCCGTGTCGGCCTCGATGATAGGTGCCAGCTGGCGGTCGCGGAAGTCGTAGCTGAGGCTTCCTATGCGGTAGGGCTCGCCCTGATGAGTGCGGTAGGTCACATAAGCTCGCTTGGCACGGCGTGTGGTATCAACCTCAAAGCTCACGCTCGACGAGTAGTAACCCCTGGAATTCATATATGTTTTCAGGTTGCGGGCACTCTTCTCCGTGAGCGACATATCGAGCAGCACGGGCTCCTCGCCCACCTTTCGTTTGAAGTTGTTCCACCAGTTATCCTTGGCGGGGTTGGCGAGGTTATACGCCCACACATAGAAGTGGGTGCCGAGGAAACGTTTGTTGGGGGTCTGGCGCACATACTGTTCCAGCGTTGTGGCTGTTATGCGCTCGTCACGAGGCGTCTGCTTATCTGCCTCAATCTTCACCCGTTGCAGGAAGTACTCCCCCTGTGAGAGTTTGCGCGTGACGCTACATCCCGAGCATAGTATGCCGAGCAATGCCACCGCCAAAATCTTTCCTGCCAACTGTTTCATCTCTTATTCTTGCAGCGAGCGGACAAACTCCTCATAAGCCTGCTGCTCAGCACTATACATCTGTTTCTCTATGCCTATGCTCAACGCCACACCATCCCAGCAGCACTTGCCACGCCACATATAGGTAGCATTGCCCGTGAGGCGTGTCACTATGCCCTCTTGCGTATCGCGACACAGGCAGCGCACCATACCGCCACGGTTATAGACCTTTATATCCTCGCCCTTGCGACATATACCGAGCAGAGCCGCCGCCGTAGAACTTGCCGTCATAGCCGTTCCGCACGAGTAGGTTATGCCCGCGCCACGCTCGTAGGTGGCTACGAAGATGGCGTTGTCGCCCAACTTGGAGTAGAGGCTCACATTTACACCGCGAGGGAAGTCGTCCTTCAACTGCTGCACCTGCTCGCCCAGCGCCGTCAGACGCTCCATATCCACACTCTCCACCGCCGCCACGATGTGGGGGTTACCCAGGTTGAGAGCCGTGAAACGCACATCCTCACCCAGCGACGCTATCGCCTTGCCTATGTGGGCACCCTGCGCAAAGCCGAAGTCGGGGCTTGTGAGGCTCACGCCTATATCCACGCCGTAGGTCTTTATGTCGCCACTCACTGGCTCCGCCTCGCAGATGCGATAGAGCCCCCTGCCCGAAGCAAGGGTAAACTCCGTGCCTGAGATATATCTCTCCTGCACCAAGCGTGCCACACAACGTATGCCGTTGCCACACATCTCAGCCTCCGAACCGTCGGGGTTGAACATACGCATAGCGTAGTGCTCGCCCTGCCTTACAACATATAGTACGCCGTCACAAGTGCCCACCTCAGGGTGGTGACACATCTCGCGGGCAAAGTCCGCCATATTGGGCAGCGACCCCGCCACCAAATCGACCATTATAAACTCGTTGCCCGAGCCGTGACACTTAATTATCTCTATCTGCATAGTGTGCAAAACCTTTTAAGTTTCAAAAATACAAATATTTCTCTCGCAAAGCAAATATTTTTTCACTCTACGCCGCACGACGCACTCCTAATAGCTCCCCGAATTTCGTTTTTCACAAAAAAATAGTTACTTTTACGCAAGCAAAATCTAAGATTATGAAGGAGAAATTTATTATGGCGGGCACGACGCCTCTGCACATAGCCGACTCGGGCAAGGGCGAGAAGTGCGTAGTGCTGCTGCACGGATATTTGGAGTCTATGTATGTGTGGGACGACTTTCTGCCGCTGCTCACACCCTCGGTGCGTGTCATCACGGTCGATATCCCCGGGCACGGCATCTCGGCTGTGCAGGGTGAGGTGCACACTATGGAGTATGTGGCTGATGTTCTGCACGATATGCTCGATGTGCTGGGACTCGACAAGGTGACTATGGTAGGTCACTCTATGGGTGGCTACATCACGCTGGCATTCTGTGCCAAGTATGCCGAGCGCCTCGATGGTCTTGTGCTGCTCAGCTCCTCGCCCTTCCCCGACACGGAGTTAAAGCGCGAGAACCGCCGCAGGGAGATAGCCCTCGTGAAGGCGGGCAAGAAGGATGCCCTGGCACGCGTAGCACCCGAGACGGGCTTCGCACCACATAACCGCAAGCGCCTGAAAGATTATATCGACGACCTTGTCGAGTGCGTACATGTCACTGAGGATGAGGGCATTGTTGCTCTGCTGGGCGGTATGATTCAGCGCGTGGACCAGAATGCTATGCTCGCGGCGTGTGGCGTGCGCCAGCTCTTCATCCTGGGCAAGCACGATGCCTACATACCTGTCGAGGCTGCCGAGGAGTTCATCGCCCTGAACCCCCAGGCTGAGGTCGTGTGGCTCGAAGACTCTGGCCATATGGGCTTTATCGAAGAGCCCACCGCCTGCGCCCAGGCCCTGCTTGACTTTGTAGGGTAGGGAAAGTGATATACAAACGGTATTATCTGTTATGCTCCTTGCAAAGAGCCTGTCTAACAAGTTTTTTGTTAGGCAGGTTTTGTATAAGTAGAAAAGTTTGTATCTTTGCCAACGAGCTGTTCAGCTTTATCGGGAACTAAAAGAGATGTAATAATATTTGATTGTTCAGCCGAGACTGTACGC
>JAZUMN010000071.1:0-7157 GCA_045603645.1 Alistipes sp.
CCTTGTGGTTGATTGTAATCTGACCATTACCTGGCTTCACGAATACGCGAGCCACAGCTGCCTTACGGCGACCTACGGTGTTTACAACTTCCATACTCTTTACTTAATCTCGTTTAACTTAATTTCCTTTGGTGTCTGTGCTGTGTGAGGATGCTCTGCACCAGCATACACCTTCAAATTCTTCAGGATAGCCTCACCAAGACGAGTCTTTGGCAACATACCCTTAACAGCGTGCTCGATAACAAACTCAGGCTTCTTTGCCAAGTAGTCTGCTGGAGTAGCAAAACGCTGACCACCAGGATAACCTGTGTGGCGAACATAGACCTTGTCGGTCATCTTTGCGCCTGTGAGCTTAACCTTCTCGGCGTTGATAACGATAACGTAGTCACCGCAATCGACGTGAGGAGTGTAGCCAGGCTTGTTCTTACCACGCAAAATCTTTGCGACCTGCGAAGCAAGACGTCCCAATACCTCGTTGGTAGCGTCGATAACGTACCACTCCTTCTGCACGGTAGCGGCGTTCAACGAGATAGTTTTGTAACTTCTTGAATCCATCTTTTACGTTTTGTTAATACTTAATTTATTGTAATCCTAATTCCCGCATAATTTCGGGTGCGCAAAGATAGTCAATATTTTTCATAAATCAACCTTTCACAATAAATTATTTCCAACTTTATGAAAATAACCCACCTTTTATCCCTTTGCAGGCTCTTTCAAGGCCGCCTTGCGACCGCCAATATTACAAATTAAGCAGATAATCTCTCAACTGCGCCTCCTCGGCTGCCATCTTCATAGCTCTGCGCTCACGCTTTACTGCCCGGGCAAGTGACTCTGGAAGCTCAGGGGCTACACCCGCAGCAGGCTCCACCACCTCGCCAAACTTGGCAGCGTGGGCTGTCGAGAGGTAAAAACCCTTCTCACCGTAGTGCTTCGATGCAAGATAACCCACAGCACTATGAGGGTCAGAGAGGTAGCCATACTTTTCATATATCTCGCTTATAGCAGCCTCAATCTCGGCATCGCTACAAGAAAAGCCCCTCACCTCAGCTTGAAGCTGCTCGACATCACCGCCACACAATGTCATCATTCTCTCAAAGTTACTTGGGCTTCCCACATCCATTGCGTTGGCGATGGTCTGTATCGAGGCGTGAGGAGCATATTTCTTCGTCTCCAAAAATTTAGGCACCACATCATTTGCATTTGATGCTGCCACAAAACCCTTTATCGGCAGTCCCATCCTGCGAGCCAGCATACCCGCCGTGAGGTTACCGTAGTTTCCGCTCGGAACAACCACCACGGGGTTATCCTCCCCCGTCTTGCGTTTCCACTCACAATAGCCGTAGAAGTAGTAGAACGACTGGGGCAGCCAGCGCAGCAGATTTATCGAGTTGGCAGATGTAAGGCGCACCTGACTGCGCAACTCCCTGTCGCCAAACATCGACTTCACCATACGCTGACAATCATCAAACGTGCCTGCCACCTTCAACGGATGGATATTGCCGCCGAGCGTTGTCATCTGAGCCTCCTGCAACGGGCTCACCTTGCCCTCGGGATAGAGAATGACTACACGCACGCCCTCGACATTATAGAAGCCGTGCGCCACGGCACTACCCGTGTCACCCGAGGTGGCAGTCAGAACCACAAGGTCATCCATACGATTCAGCACACCCGTCATACGCCCCATAAAACGAGCGCCGAAATCCTTAAAGGCGTGCGTAGGACCGTGGAAGAGCTCCAACGTAGAGAGGTTATCGTCCAGCTGTCGCAGCTCAATAGGAAAGTCATACGCCCCTCGCACCACACGTTCAACATCCTCGGCAGCTACATCGTCAAAGAGCTGTTGCGCCAGATACAGAGCCATATCGGCATACGACTGTGCTGCCAATGCCTCCACGCGTTTCATATCGACCTGGGGGATACGTTCAGGCATAAACAAACCTCCGTCCTCGGCCAAGCCCATAAAAGCAGCATCGGCAAGTGCCACTTTATTTTGCGATTTATCTCTTGTACTATAATATTTCATCCTGCTAATTTTATTCGTTCAACACTCGTGCGCCGCGGTTTGACACCTTGCACACATATACATCCGAGCCTACCGTGGCAAAGTGCGCACGCATAATCGCGCCCACCTTCTCGGCTACATCCATATCTGCCGACAGCGCAAACACCGATGGTCCTGCACCCGAGATGTTGAATGCCAATGCTCCGGCCTCCATAACCTTCTCGCGCAGTGCATCAAAGCCCGGAATAAACTGCTTGCGGTAAGGCTCCACAACAACATCGCGCATAGCCCTGCCAACCAAAAAGACATCCTTCAACGCCAGGCCTGCCACCAAGCCCGCCACATTGCCCCACTGCTTAACAGCTGTGCGCAGTGGTATATCCTTTGGCAACACCTCGCGAGCCATACGGGTGCTAACCATAATGGCAGGGTGAGCCACCGTGCAACAGAAGTTATCAGGCACGGGCAAATGTACAATATCAAGAGGGTCATAACCCCTGAGCAGCACTACACCACCCAGCAGCGAAGGGCCCACATTGTCGGCGTGAGGCGTGCCGCCACTTATCAGTTTCTCGCCCTCCATAGCGAACTCTACCAGCCTCTCATCGGCAAAGGGTTCACCCAGCGCCTTATTCAGTGCATAGACGGCTGCGGCCGAAGAGGCTGCACTTGAACCTATACCACTACCCGGAGATATCTTCTTCTCAACCACAACCTTCACCTTGCGTGGCTCGCCATACGCAGCCATCAATGCTCGCACGGCAGGCGTGATTACATTCTTCTCTATATCGTCGGGCAGCTCCACGTCGCTTTGGTTCTCAATCTCCAAGCCGTCGCCCATCTCAACCTCCACACTCAGCACATCACCCACACCATCGAGCGTCATACCCATAATATCAAAACCGCACCCCATATTGGCAACCGTTGCAGGCGCGAATACTCTTACTCTGTTCATCGTAATAAATTTATAACTAAACTCCAACGCATAAGCCCTGACAAAACGCATTTGCGGCCAATACGCAAGATTGATTTAACAAAATGTAACTTATGATTTTCAAGCCGTTTCTGCAACCTCGGCAGAAAGATATAAACCCCAGAGAGCCATTGTCGGCAAAAAGAAACTACACCCCCATAGGGGTAATCGTCGTCGTGGTCGTAGTAATCGTCGTGGTAATAATTGCAGCAAACACCAACGCAGTGGCGAAATAAATCGTCACCTGCGTTAGTATTCTATTCTGCTGACTTCTCATTATCTAACCTTAAACCTTCGGCAAAGGTATATTAAAAATTTTTAATATCCAACTTTTTCAACAAAATAATTTCATTTTATTAACATTTTGCAATGATTTTCAATATAGCCAACGGATATATTGTTAAATATCAACTACTTATACAAGTTATAAATCATCACTTTCACTCAAAGCCTCATTTATACACATAAAAAAAGATTGCCACAACCCGAGAGCTGTGGCAACCATAACAATATATATAAGGTATTACTGACCCAGGAAAGCCAACAGAATACCTGCTGCTACGGCAGAACCAATAACTCCCGACACGTTTGGACCCATGGCGTGCATCAACAGGAAGTTTGAAGGATTCTCAGCCTGACCAACCTTCTGCGACACGCGAGCCGCCATAGGTACAGCCGAAACACCAGCAGAACCAATCAGAGGATTAATCTTCTCCTTCGAGAAGAGATTCATAACCTTTGCAAGAATTACACCCGCACCTGTACCCATACAGAATGCCGTAACACCCAACACCATAATACCGATAGTCTGCCAGTTAAGGAAGTTTGCAGCAGTAGCTGTAGCACCAACAGATATACCGAGGAATACGGTTACGATGTTCATAAGCTCATTCTGAACAGTCTTACTCAAACGCTCAACAACGCCACACTCCTTCATCAGGTTACCCAGCATCAGGCAGCCGATAAGTGGAGCAGCAGATGGGAGCAGGAGTGAGATAATCATCGTCATAGCGATAGGGAAGATAATCTTCTCGGTCTTTGACACTGTACGCAACTGCTTCATTGAAATCTTGCGCTCCTGCTTTGTTGTGAGGGCCTTCATAATAGGTGGCTGGATAACAGGCACCAACGCCATATATGAGTAAGCCGCCACAGCGATAGGACCTAACAAGTGAGGAGCGAGCTTCGACGTGAGGTAGATAGCCGTTGGACCATCAGCACCACCAATAATACCGATTGAACCTGACTCAGCAGGGGTAAAGCCCATAGCGGTAGCGCCCAAGAATGTAGCGAAGATACCGAACTGCGCAGCAGCACCCAAAAGCAAGCTCTTAGGATTGGCAATCAGCGGACCAAAGTCAGTCATTGCACCTACACCTACAAAAATCAAGCATGGGTAAATGCCAAGCTTAACGCCCAGGTATAGGAAGTCAATCAAGCCACCGATGCGGTCAAAACCAACACCGTCGGCTGTTGTCCAATGCACGTGACCATCAGCAAACAATTCTGTATGATACATACCCGCACCCGGCAAGTTAGTTAAAAGCATACCGAAGGCGATAGGCAGCAGCAACAGTGGCTCAAACTGCTTAACGATAGCCAGGTAGAGCAATAGGCACGAGATGATGAGCATCACCAGCACACGCCAGTCGTTGATAATACCACTAATACCCGACTGCTCAACAAAATTCATAAGTGACTCGCCCAAGTCAATATCCTCAGGCATAGCATCCTGCTCTGCTGCGGGAGTCTGGGCAACTGCAACAGGCTCAGCAGCATCCGCAACGGCCTCGACAGCAACAGCAGCAGCCTCCGCCACCTCCTGTTGCGCCCAAGCCTGCGCCGACAGACCCACCACGCCAATAGCGAGGAGCATCAATGTATATTTCAATATTCTCTTCATTGGTCAAAAGTTTTAGATTATGCCAAATCGAGAATTGCATCACCCTGCTGAACAGCCTGGCCTGCTGATGCGTGGATAGCCTTAATAGTACCGTCGGCAGGAGCCAGAATCTCGTTCTCCATCTTCATAGCCTCGATAACGGCCAACTGCTGACCAGCCTTCACTGCGTCACCCACCTTAACATTGATAGAGACAATGCTACCAGGCAGTGGCGCCGTGATTGAGTTAGCACCCGCTGCAACCTTCTTAGGCGCAGCCGCAGGAGCCGCAGCAGGAGCCGCAGCCACAGGCTTTGGAGCTGCGATAGGAGTAACAACACTCTCCGAGCGCTCTACCTCTACGGTATATTTCTTACCGTTAAGTTCCACCTCAGCCACGTTGTGCTCAATCTCAGCCACCGTAGCCTCGTAATGTTTTCCGTTGATATTGAAATTAAGTTTCTGCATTTTCTTTTCAATTAGAATGTTATACTTTTCTGATTCCATGGTGAATAAGCCGCATCCTCGTGACGGATTGTGAGCACATCACTCTCCTCATCGTGCATATTATAGAACGTATGCAACGCATAAGCGATAGCAGCCATATCCTCCTCACCCACCTCGGTAGCAGGTGCAGCAGCAGCCACAGCGGGCTGCGCCTTAGGCTTCTTGTAGAAGATTACACCGAACAACTTAACAATGAAGATAAGCAGTACCAACACCACAAACACCATTGAAAAGCCCACGCCTGTAATCAACCACGTGTTGCCCCAATTTATTGCTAACATTGTCATAAGCCTCAGAAAGTTTTATTACAATGGAATATTATTATGCTTCTTAGCTGGATTAGACTCACGCTTAGTTGTGAGTGACTCCAAAGCACGGATTACGCGAAAACGAGTGTTGCGAGGCTCGATAACATCGTCGATGTAGCCATAGCGCGCTGCGTTGTAAGGGTTAGAGAACTTATCCTTGTACTCCTGCTCCTTCTCTGCCACGAACTTAGCCTTCTCCTCAGCATCCTCAAATGCAGCCAAAGCCTTGGCGTGGAGAACCTCAACAGCACCGCTTGCACCCATAACTGCAATCTCGGCAGTAGGCCAAGCGTAGTTGATATCGCCACGGATGTGCTTTGATGACATCACGATGTAAGCACCACCGTAAGCCTTACGCAATGTTACTGTAACCTTTGGCACAGTAGCCTCGCAGTAAGCAAACAGAAGCTTCGCACCGTGAGTGATAACACCACCATACTCCTGACCTGTACCTGGCAAGAAGCCTGGAACATCAACCAATGTCACCAAAGGAATGTTGAAAGCGTCGCAGAAACGAACAAAGCGAGCAGCCTTGCGGCTTGCGTTGATATCGAGCACACCTGCCATAAAGTTAGGCTGGTTAGCGATGATACCTACACTCTGGCCGTTGAAACGAGCGAAGCAAGTGATGATGTTGCGTGCATAAGCAGCCTGGCTCTCCAAATACTCGCCATTATCGACGATGCTGCGGATAACCTCATACATATCGTATGGCTTGTTAGGATTGTCAGGGATAATCTCATTCAAGATATCCTCCTTACGAGCAATGTCGTCAGTGCACTCTACGCGTGGAGCATCCTCGCGGTTGTTCTGTGGCATATACGAGATAAGGTCGCGGATAAGAGCGATACCCTCCTCCTCGGTATCAACTGCAAACTGAGCAACACCTGACTTTGTTGTGTGCATATCGGCACCACCCAACTGCTCCTGAGTTACATCCTCGCCTGTAACGGTCTTAACAACCTTAGGGCCTGTAAGGAACATATTCGATGTCTGACGACGCATGATTATAAAGTCGGTCAGGGCAGGAGAGTAAACAGCACCACCTGCACAGGGGCCGAAGATAGCAGAAATCTGAGGGATAACACCCGAAGCCATCACGTTACGCTGGAAGATATTTGCATAACCTGCCAACGCATTTACACCCTCCTGAATACGAGCACCACCCGAATCGTTCAAACCAATACATGGTGCACCATTACGCATAGCCATATCCATCACCTTGCAAATCTTGTCGGCAAGTGAGATTGACAATGAACCTGCTGTTACGGTAAAGTCCTGTGCAAAAACATACACCAGGCGGCCACCGATGGTACCATAACCTGTTACTACACCATCGCCGAGACTCTGCTTCTTCTCCATGCCGAAGTTGTGGCAGCGGTGAGTTACGAACATGTCCATCTCTTCGAATGAACCTTTGTCGAGCAGCATATCGATACGTTCGCGTGCGGTATACTTACCCTTCTCATGCTGCTTTTGAATGGCC
>JAZUMN010000072.1:0-2061 GCA_045603645.1 Alistipes sp.
TAAAATTTATCACCGCGCCGCTTTTTAACCCACCACAAGGGTGGCTTTTCCTCCTCGCGGCTCGGCAAAGTGAGTAAACTCACTCTGCCCTCGCTCCGCAGCGTCGGTTGCCTCACCTTTTTACGGCTAAAAAGGTGAAAAGACGCCTTCGGCGGATTAATCTCTTGAGTTAAGGGGTGTAGAAGATTACCACGTCGGGCCAAAATCCGCCTCGCAAAGACACAACAACATTAAAAGAAATAATTCCGAAAAATTTTGTACTGCGCCCAAGTTATTATATATTTGCAGATTGAATTTTTATATATAAATAGGTGCGGGAGCGATTTTGGCAACAATCTACCCGACCACACAACTTTGACAAAACAAATAAACAAAAAAAATACTACTCAAATGGAATACAATTTTAAGCAGATTGAGACCAAATGGCAAGAGTTGTGGAAGCAACGCAAAACCTACAAAGTGGAGGTTGATAACAGCCGCCCGAAATATTATGTACTCGATATGTTCCCCTATCCTTCGGGTGCGGGTTTGCACGTCGGTCACCCGTTGGGTTACATCGCATCGGACATCTACTCACGTTACAAGCGTCTGTGCGGATTCAACGTACTTCACCCGATGGGTTACGATGCTTTTGGTCTGCCAGCCGAGCAGTATGCCATCCAGACCGGTCAGCATCCTGCCGTCACTACCGAGCAGAATATCAACCGCTACCGCGAGCAGTTGGACAAGATAGGATTCTGCTTTGATTGGGACCGCGAGGTACGCACCTGCGACCCCGAATACTACAAGTGGACACAGTGGGCATTCCTCAAAATGTACGACCACTACTACTGCAACGATGAGCAGAAGGCTCGCCCCATCAAGGAACTCATCGAAAATTTTCCTAAATATGGTTCAATAGGATTAAATGCAGCCTGCACCACGCCTATGACCTTCACAGCCGAGGAGTGGAACTCTTGGGATGAAGTAAAACGTGAGCAAGTATTGCAGAACTATCGTCTGGCCTATCGTGCCGATACGATGGTAAACTGGTGCCCGCAGTTGGGTACCGTATTGGCCAACGACGAGGTTAAGGATGGCCTTTCGGAGCGTGGAGGATTCCCCGTTGAGCAGAAACGTATGAAGCAGTGGTCGCTGCGCGTTACGGCTTATGCACAGCGTATGTTGGATGGCTTGGAGCAGTTGCAGTGGAGCGATTCGTTGAAGGAGATTCAGCGTAACTGGATTGGTCGCTCGGTAGGTGCGCAGGTATTCTTCGACGTGAAGGATTCGGAGCGTAAGTTGGAGATTTTTACTACACGTCCCGACACAATTTTCGGTGTTACGTTTATGGTTATTGCCCCCGAGCACGAGTGGGTAGAGGAACTGACGACTGCCGAAAACAAGGAGGCTGTGGAGGCCTACATCGCCGAGACAAAGAAGCGTTCGGAGCGCGAGCGTATAGCCGAGACTCGTCGCGTAAGCGGTGTAAAGACAGGCTCTTACGCTATAAATCCATTCACAGGCAAGGCTATTCCCATCTATATTTCGGATTATGTGTTGTCGGGTTATGGTACAGGTGCTATTATGGCCGTACCTGCTCACGACTCACGTGACTACGCCTTCGCTCGTCACTTCGGCATAGAGATTATTCCCGTTGTCGAGGGTGGCAATATCGAGGTAGAGTCTTATGACGCCAAAGCAGGTAAGATGATAAATTCGGGATTCCTCACAGGTATGGATGTAACAGAGGCTATCCCCGCAATGTTCGACGAGGTGGAGAAGCGCGGCTTGGGTAAGAAGTTAATCAACTACCGTCTGCGCGATGCCATCTTCTCACGCCAGCGTTATTGGGGTGAGCCGTTCCCCGTATATTACAAGGGCGAGACAGCATATCCGCTACCTAAAGAGAAACTCCCGCTGGAGTTGCCTCCTATCGAAAACTTCGGCCCGACAGAGCAGGGCGAACCTCCCTTGGCTCGCGTGAAGGATTGGACTTACGAAGGCAACCAATTGGAGTACTCGACAATGCCGGGCTTCGCAGGCTCTTCAGCATACTACTTGCGTTATATGGACCCCCAC
>JAZUMN010000073.1:0-44796 GCA_045603645.1 Alistipes sp.
CCAGTTATCATATACCGTATATGGAGCCTGACCATCATCGTTAATATCATCAACCTCAACATAGTTCTTGCAGTGGTCGGCAAAGACAACCAACTTCTCCCGACTGCTAAGCTTGTCAAGATTGCTATATGTCGATAGCACAGCACCAAGGCGCGAGGCTATAACAAACGATGGCGATACGAGCTTGGCATTATTATCATCTCCTGCTGTATATCCATACTCGTCGAGGTTGGGACGCGCGAGGGTATAATCTTGCGACGTTGCCATAACACGAACCTTATAGTTACGCACATTGTGTGTCTCGCAGTTTGAGGTGCTCATTGTCCACTTATAGCTACCACCACCCCACCAGCTACCGCCACTGCGTGCGTAAGTGTAGGAGTAATAGTTGATGGCGTACCTCTTACCATCGTTGTTTCTATTGCCTCGCACCTTGGAGGCTGTCCAGCCGTAGCCATTTGTCGGCGAAGCACTGGAATAGGTGTATTTGACACTCTTCGTGTTAAGATCTACATCGTCAATTGTATAGATGCTCACGATATGGTCGCGCTCGAATAGATATGTCGTAGGGTCATCTCCTGCGGCGGTTAATTGATTTACATTGCCTCTAAACGAATGTCCATCCGTGGTGCGATAGAAATAGTCATCGCGGTATGAGAACCAGGGCAGTGAGTTTGTGATGTAGATCAATGGATACTGCTCAACATTGATAATCTCTGTAAGACCATCCTGGTTCTTTACTTGAATTTGGAAATAGCGAGTTGTGTTATTTATCGGCATATCGCTATGTACTCCGATATTTCCGGATGTGGCATCGGCATCCACAATTCCATAGATATTACCTATCTCACTGCTGCTTAACAACACCTTTTCGCTATACTTATTAAGATAGTAACCACTATTGGGGACATAGGTTACTGTCACTGGTGACGAGGATGAGAAGTATAGAGACTCAAGATCCTCATCAATGTTGTACATTATAAGTTTGTTCTTATTCACCTTTAGATATTTCACTGTGTTTTCGCCCGTGACCTCAAGATCTACTTTCTGCCATGGCGTTGTGAAGTAGTGTAACGCCTCTATATTCTCTGGAGCAGAGTAGGCCTCGGCTCCTGGTGCATTAAGGTTAATGCGTAGGTCGTAGAGTGTATTGCGTTTAATTCGGTGATAGCTATTGCCGACACTTCCCTCCATCTTGCTGAAAGATATCTGGTAGTAGTTGTTTATATACTCCATAGGGGTGCTATCATCGCTCTCCTTATACAATATTGGAATCATAACAACCAATGATGCACCCTTTTCGAATGCCTCACTACTATTCCAGGTGTGTGAGTAACAGTAGGCGGTAATATGTAGATTATAAATGCCATTGGAGTCTTCAATGAGTGTGTAATATGGTGTTTGTGATATAGTGGTCGATGCCCAATATGGACGCGCGCCACCCTCTGTTAGAGGGTAGCCTCCCTCTTCAACAAGTGTAGTGCGTGTGGGCATATTTCGCATCAAGTAACCCTGTGATTGAGCAATAAGCTCTGGCGTGAAGATTACCTTGTTGCCAGGCTTGATAGTAACAATAATCTTGGCAGCAGCGCGTCTTAAAGTGGCTTTTAGTACCACATCATCTGTTGAACCACTCTTATTGATAATTACGGTAGATTGTGTCGCTGGTTCGCTATCACCCATATATGCCACGCCATCCATAAGGAACATCTGGGGATAGTGACTATGTGGATCCCCAAACTCAATACCTGAAAGATGTATGTTGCTATTTGTCTGGTCAAGATTGAGGAAATCGCTATGTTCAACGAGCGCCCCGTTTTTGTAGTATATGCTCTCATCATGATCACTATTGGCTATGACATATACTTTGTAGGCTCTATCCTCTTCAAAGTCCTGTTTGGTAAGACCAAGTGATACTACGCCATCAGGAGTTGCAGATACTGATACTCGCTCGTGGTAAAATCCACTATATGTTATGCCATCGTCATTGAGTTTGTAGAACAAGATGTCAAGATGGCTCAGGTATGACTCATATTCATTATCTGCAATAGTGGCGCGAGTTTCGCCATAGGGCATAAAGTAGAGCTTTATACGATTGTCCATACTGGGGATATGCTCCTCAAAATGAGAGTTGCAGCCCACAATATGGAGCAAGAGCGTAAGTGCTGACATTATATGTATTACTCGTATATTCATTGTCGTGACACTAATTTATAGGTTGAGCGACATGTCTAATCTCAATAATCTTCGGGTTTGTACCGCTATTTGGCCAGCGAATATTGCCATACTCGCCATTGATAAATAGATTTATGTACTGGTCTGTCCACTCCTGATAGTATGATACTCCAAAATCAATAGTGGTACTCTCTGCACCATCGGCACTTAATGGGAAGATGACTATCTTATACCAATCATTAGTCTCGCACGCAGGCAATAGCTTTTGCAGGTCGCTGTCGCCGCCAGAATCGAATGCGAGCTTGGTAATGGTTACGCCATCTTCAATATGGTACACTCTAATACGATAGTTCTCCTTGGATGCCATAAATCCAGGCTTCCACTGCACGGCATTAAGATCATTACCTGGGGAGAGAATCTTAAAGTAGGCGATAAAGGCTCCTGCTTCAAGATTGGCGTTACCACTAAAGTACATTTTTGGCGATTCTGAAATTACATAGTTTTTTTTATTCTCTGATACCAAATAGTCGTATGGCACCAATGGATTGAGGTAAGTTGGATAGGTGATATCGTGCTCTTTGTAGTCCTCATTATTACCCCAATCCTCGGCATCCCAGTCGGCGACATGGTACTCAAGTATTAGGCTCTCGCCCGCAATAGAGCGTACGGTAAATCTATATATATGGTTTCGTGTGATGTTATAGTCTGTGCCCTCAATCTTATTACCATTGCTATATTCACAGAACGAGATAGCATCTTCAAATATCTTCTCTTTGCCCTGATCGTAGAACGAGAGGCTTATCTTGTTACGCTCACCAGGGTAGTTAATATTATCGTACTCCGGAATATATACATAGTAGTCACCCGACTCTTCATCCTTGATCAAGGGGAGGGTCACGGCTGCGTGGCGGTAGACATTGATGCCGGCCTCACAGTTAAGCTCCTGCGTATTGTTGCACGTCTGCCAATTTGCAGGGACAACATTACCCTCAATATTGTAATACTTCAACGTCGCCGATGTTATCGTTGTACCTTGCTCCTTGAGCTTATCTGATAGTATAACCTCAATCTTTGCTGCCGAGCGCAAGAGCCATACATCTTCTGTTAGCTCGTAGTGTGTGGCATTAAGCAGTGGAGCGATGTCGGTTGTCATCACACCCCACATAGGTATCGAGCTATCCTCGTTGCGGGGATCGAGCTGCGTATAGTTGTAGTGTGTCTTCTCGTTCTCAAAGGTCTCGGGCACGGTGTTGGCTATTACCACAAGTTTGCACCTTGGGTCTTGCAGGTTAATCTCCATGTTTTCGGGGAGTACACCAGTGATTTTGAACGCTGTCTGCTCTTGATTTGTGGGCCATATTTGGAGCCTACTAATCTCGCCGATAGGGGTATTATCAAGATTAAGCAACATTGCCCGCACGGTCGTAGGGTCGATGTAGTAGTCGAACGGGACGCCCTCGTTTGTTGGGTTGCACACCACGCGCGTTAGAGATTCGTCACACCCAATAGTGAAGGATATGGTACGCTCACCATCAAGTACAATGTAGCATAGCTCGTTATCGAATATACACGATACCGAGAGTATGCCACATAGTAGCACGACGATATATTTTACCAAACTCCTCACTCGCAACCTATCTGCTTAGTTTAATCCGGTGTCGTTTATCACCACGCGCCAGCCGTTGATGACTATCTGTGCGCTTACCCACTCACCCTCATCGAGGAAGAGTGTCAATGAGTACTCATCCTGACGGTCGAGATACTCTTGGTCGCCCATTGCATGGTGGTAGTTACCCTTTATAAGGAGCATATAATCGGCAAGTGGCAGACTAAGTATCTGCTCACCAGTCTCGCTGTTTAGCACTCGGAGTATCGGCGACTCCCCGGCCATCATGCGGCCTATGGTAAGCTCTGCCATCACAGCATTTATATCCGTAGAGCGTGTCAACCGGGCATCGAAATCTGCGAATATCTCCTCTATATACCAGGGTTTGTATGTTATCGCCTCATCATCAAGGCGCGCGTTGTCGTAGTCGTAGAGACCGCTATGGTCTGTAATCTCGAATGTGAAGCATCCGCTATCCATCGCATGTCCCGACATCTCGTTTAGGACAATACGCACCACATTCGTATTCTTCATTAGCGACATAGTCTTCTTGTATGTGCCCGGCTCGCTAACAACATCGAGCTCCATTATGCCGTGGAAGAGTGGTGCGAGGTCCTTGTCGCTATAAGCCCTGCCCTCATCGTCGTAGGCACGGTGCATTCTGACCTGCAACTCCTCAATCCGTGTCATGCCAATCTCCTCGTCGGCAAGCATATCGAAGGACTCCTTCTCGCCGAGGCCTCCCCAGGCGAGTAGTGTGTAGCATCCTGCGGGAAGCTCCAAGCGTATATGAAAGTCCTCCTTCGCAAGCTCCTCCTTGTCGGTGGTAACAACCTTTTCGATGAGGATACCATCCTCGTCGAAGATATAGAGCGCAAGGGAGTTTACCTCGTTGGCAAAGGCATCTGCATACTTTATGTTGTAGTCATACTTGAAGCGTATGTCGTAGTAAACATTGCAATCGCCCTCGTACTCGAAGATATGGCTTCGCGTACAAGATAGGAATGTCAACACTGTCGCCACCATCGTCAGTGTCGCCATCCACAATCTAAATATCTGCGCTCTTTTCATTTAATGTTTAGTTTCGTATTTTATATAAGGGGTCGCCAGAGGTGTGACGACCCCTTGAAGTATCAATTGTTATTGCTGAACATCAACCTCCTGGCTAACCAATCGCCAAGCAAGGATATTAACCTGCGCTGATACGAATGACTCCTGAGCCGTGGGGTCCTCGGGATACTCCGGCTTGATGATATCGTTGGTGCCAACATATGTTGGGCTACCGAAGCCACCAATAGTCTTAACCACTACATTGTATATGTGGTTACGAACAATACCATAGTCGCCGGGCTTGCCTTCGCCATTACCGAGGTGCTTGATGTCGATGTAGTAGAATGTCTCGCCTGAGTAGTAGAGAACAGAGGGCTCTACGCTTTTTGCAAGAAACTCGTTTGTAGCATTAAGACTATTCGCATCTACGTTAAGATCTGCTGCCACAGGCTTATATTCACCATTAACAAGCTTATACCAATTTTTAGTCACGCCCAAATCCGATAGTTGTACATAGCTATTGTTGTCATCGATGATATTGGCATGAGCGCCATTACCACCTGCCACACACTTCAAATCCTCGGGCTTAATGCTTGTGTAGACAACATTTCCACCCTCTTCGGTTTTGGCGTAGAGTGTATACGCGAGGGTGTTTGCTATGGCTGTACGAAGGTTTGCCTCGCCAATGTACTGCTGACCCATCCACTTTGCAATCTCCAACGCTGTGCCATCCTCCTTGCCGAGCTTAGCCTTAAGAATAACCTTGGTGCAGGGGTTTAGATCATTACCATCAGTATCAGTATATCTTGGGTTGGTATTCTCGCCGATATATGAATATGAGTTTTCTGTGAATTCACCATTTAGGATGTTATTGTTGTTACCAATAGCGTGGCCATAGCCAGTTGCAAAGCCTGCTGGAAGAGGTGTTGTTGAGTATAACATCTTGAAAGACTCGTCACTTCCTGATGGTGCTGGCAATGATGTCGCCCAATAGCAACGATAGTATGGAGAGTTATTCCATGTGAACCCAAGCGCATCATCAGTCCACGAAGAGTCAATCACCTTGAGCAAGCGCGACTGTGTGTTCTCGAGGTGAAGCTCCCAACCAAGAAGGTGAGCATAGACATCGGTATCTACACCATCAACTTTAACGCTATCGTCCAATGGAAACTTTGTTGCGCCATTAGCTGTCGTAACAGTAACCTTTGCTGCAACTCGCTCAACGTAGATTTTTATAGGGTTGTCATTAGCTTCGCCCTCAGTCTTGTGAATCTTATCTACGGTAAGTGGCGTGGCCTTCATCACGTTATTACCTGCGAGATATACAGAGTTGCTCATAACGAAATACTCGCTATCAACTGTAGGACCATGAAGATTTACCGCTGCCTCGAGATCTGCCAAATCGTATGCTGTGCTTGGGTCGGGCGACCAGTTAAGAACAGCCACAATCTGGTTGGGGTACTCGCCCTTGTAGTTTTTAAGCAGGAGTACTAAATTCTTAATATCCGACACATTAGGCGCTGAGCCAGTATCTGGACCTGGATTAAGAGTTGCTGTAAGGTGATTAACACCTGTGCCGGGTGCTGTTACCGCGCCATCTGCTACATTCACAGGGAATGCAATGCCATCCTTGAAGAAGAAGAAATGGGCCGATGTCACCTTGCGCTCAATCTCGGTGCCATCCAAGTAGACATCATCGCCATCGGCACGAGTACCCTCAGATGCTGCAAGGCTAATTGCTATGTAAGACTCCTCGACTTCGCCATTGTGTGATGGGCCGTTACCACCACTGATATCATCCTTTGCACAAGCCGCCAAGCCAATGACAGCCAATGCTATCAATAGATACTTTTTCATAATTATGCTAAATTAGGTTCTTAGATTTCGTAGTCGTTATTAACAATACGCCATGATAGAATGTTGATCTGTGCAGCTACATAAGAGACTACATCCTCGGGTTTGTCAGGAACGATAAAGTCCTCCTCGGGATCGTAGATAGGAGTACCGAAGCCCTTGATATTACTGATATTCACCTTATAGACATGGTTACGAACAACGCCATACTCTGCTGTGGTGCCCTCATTACCGAGGTGCTTGATATCCAACCAGTAGTAGGTCATACCGTTCTTGTAAACCAATGCAGGCTGAACCTTAGCAAGCTCAGCGTTCAAATCATCCACATTGATAGAGTTGTAGTTGCCATTCTCGTACTTGTACCAGCTCTTTGCCGCAGCAGTAGCTGAAAGCTGGAAGTAAACCTCGTAGGCGTTCTCATCTTCAGGCTGTCGGGCTGTGCACTGCAAATCCTCGAAAGCAGCACCGGTGAATGAAGAGCCGTCACCCCAGAAGTACAGACCCTTAAGCGTATTAGCAACAACAATCTTGAGGTTGTCCTCACCGATGTAGCTCTTACCATACCAGTTAACAATCTCAACGGGATTGCCATTGATATCGCCAAGCTGTGCCTTTACGATAACCTTTGTGCGGTTCTCGACCTCAGGGCGAGTGTTCTCGCCAAGATAGTCCCACTCGTTCAACGCAGTGTTGTCGTTGTTCCAGTCGAATGTGTTGTTTGTGAAGGTATAGCCGAGCGACTGTGCCCAGTACGAACGGAACCAATCAGCGTCGTTCCATGCAAAGCCAATACCTGACCATGTAGGGTCGATACGCTTCAATAGCCACGACTCCTCGTAGTCGTTGTATAACTCAAAACTCCTGATGTGAGCATATATCTCAATGTTATCCACATTTTCGCCAATAGCAAACTTCTCCTGGCTGGCAGTGTAGACAACCTTAGCTGCAACACGCTCAACGTAAATAGTTACGGGGTGAGCCAAAGCATCCGCAGCGGTCTTTGCGATGTTGTTGACTGTTAGAGCCACCGCATCAACAGTCTGGTTCTTGCCGTTGGCATATACCGAGTTACTCATAATGTAGCCATCGGTGTCGTTGCCAAGTGCCGATATCTTTGTCTGAAGCTCGCTGAGTGTATAGCTATTCTTCTCAGGAGTCCAGTTGAGCACTGCGACCATCTGGTTAGGATACTCGCCCTTGTAGTTTTGAATAACCAGCACGGCATCCTTGACGTCAGAGACATTAGGCATGTCGCTTGCCGAGCCTATAAGCTCGACCTTAAGCCAGTTGCATGGGCCGGCATTTGTAGTAGTGCCATCGAATGACACGGGGAATGCTGCACCATCATCAAAGAAGAATACGTATGCCGACTTTACAGCTCGCTCGGCAGCAGTACCCTCCTCATACACGCCATCAGCAGCACGAGTACCCATGTCGTCCGCAGCTAATGTAATAGATACATACGACTGCTCCAACTCCCCATTTTGGGTGCCATTAACGTTGTGGTCGTCATGCTCGCTACAAGCAGCAAATGCGAATGCTACAAGAGCCAAAACTAATAACTTTCTCATAGTTTTAATTAGTTAAGTTAATTTATTAAATGTTTATTATTGATTGATTATTTGTTTGTCTTGATATCGTCACTCGTCACAATCCATCTATTGTGTATGTTGTCCAATACCTCGCGAGCCTTTGTGATGCCCATCTTCTCGGCCTTGAGTAGGTATGGTCGTGCGGCGTCGAAATCCTCGCGCAGCACCTCCAAAACACCACGGCCGTATGATGCCTCGGCACTATCGCCTGCCTTATCCAAATAGCGCATAGCACGGTCGTAGTCGCCCTTAATCATTGCTGTATTTGCGGCGTTAAGGTTTGCTACAGGATCGGTGGGGTACATGCGTATAGCCGTCTCCCATACCTCGTTATAAGCCTCACTGCCCTGCTCGTAGTTCTCGGCAAGGACGTAGAACTCTTCGAGCGAGAGCTTTTGCGGCGCAGTAAACATTACGGTCTCTATCTCCTTAGGTGTTGTATAGCTGCGTATCTCATACTCAATAACATAATCCGAACGGCGGAGTTTAGGATAGCATACCTCTAACAGGTGGCGATAATCATCAGGCCAATTAGACTTAATACACCACTCCTTGTTATCCGGCTCGCGATCCGAGCGTATTGCGGCCAATATCTCGTTTCGGTGTGGGAGTGCCGAGCTCTCAACGTAGGCCTCGAGTCCCTCCCAGTTCTCGGGCTCGTACGAGGTGTCGATAAATCCCTCGCCAAAGTGGTACATATCCTCTACATACGCCTTCAATGATGCAGTACGCCCCTTTGCCAAACGGGTATTATTCTTATATGGGCTCTCAGGTGATGCAAAACCCTTGATAGATAGATGGCGGATAGTTATATCGCTATCGTTCTTAACCGAGTCGATAGTTCCCGTAATCTTGTGTAGCTCGTTTCTATTGTCGTGATAGTCGGGATATATCTCTGTGCGACTTACAGGGAAGTCGATATATGCCGATCCGCGAAGAGTGCGAGTCTTGACAACCTCAACCTCGGGACGCAGGTATATCATCTCGGGCTTATATCGTTCGTAGGGGAAACGCTCGATAAGTTCCTCACACTCATTCCATAGCCTGCTGCCACAGCAACCATAGCCCTGATGTGCGATAACCACCGAGCAATTCTCCATCCAGTCGGTATATGTAAGAACAACACTGTAATCTATCGTTGCAGGTACGCGTCTTTCGCGAAAGCGCATATCCGTATCGGTTGTGGGGGCAAGATGCTCGTTGCGAGTGTAGTAAATGTCGCGCATGCGACTGTATATGCCACATGAGCGTAGGGTGATGTTTTCGTCGCCCTTAACGATCATGGGGGTAAGCACAGCAACCTCGTTGTTGCGAATATCGAGCTCAGTGGTATTGAAACGTATGTCGAGACGTACGCTATCGCCAATGCGCTCCATAGAGTATCTGTCAACCATAATACCGTCGTGGCTTTGGGCTGATGCACTAACAACGATGGTGGCCGTTATCACCAAAATAGCTAAAACTCTTCTCATATATCCATGTGTTAAAAGAGATAAACAAAATTGATTGCAGCCTTCGTAGGCCCAAAATAGTTGTGTAGTCCCTCGTCGATGTATCGACCACACGCGTCGCACTCATACTGTTGATAGTCAGCAAGGATATAACCCACGCCTAACTCAAGTTCTATGTTGAGGTGTTTGCTCAACATGAAGGCATAGCCATACGATATGCCTATGCCGTAGCCAAATCCTTGGTAGCGGCATTTAGATAGCGGAGAGAGATCCGTGCCCAAGAATCGTATGTCGTTATTGAGGTTCCCGAAGTTGAAGGCACCATAGACCAGATGTCCTCCCAGGAAGTGACCGGCGAAACGGTCGCAGAACCAATAGCGTGCCTCGGGTTGAATGTAGATATGCTTCCACTTAACGCTGGAGTTTTTGCTCCACGAGTTGTAGTTCCCCGCGATGTCGATAGTCCACCGCTGACTCACGCCGACCTCGATGCCGAAGTTTATCGATTGTGTCGCATCGTGGAGCAAGTTTGTCTTGATTGCCACATTTTGGGCGTTGGATGCAGCAACGCCGAATGCAAGAAATGCTATGAGTAGAGCAAGCTTCCTCATCGTATTATCTGTTAGTAGTTTGATTAAACCTTTACACCATCACACAAATACATGTGAATACATGTATGTAACAACGTACAAAGATATACTAAATCCCCCTCCCTCCAAGTAAAAATGGTAGAAATTTCAGTGGAAATGTGATATTTCTTCGACTATGAACTATAAAAGCGGTAAATATTCGTGAAATCGTCGTATATTTGTGGTGCGAGAAGACTCGGCGAGTATTAAAAATCTTGTTCTTTTTGCGATGATTGTACGCAAATAGAAAGAATATATTACCATTTATTGTGGATATTTGAGCGAGAGTTTTGTATGGTAAATATAAGAAAGTTTTGTATTATTGTTGCCATCGCAGTGTTTACATTTACGGGGTGTAATGAGCTCGTAATTGAAGATTTGCCAACGTACGAGGAGAGTAGCCTCGTTAATGAGGGTGATAATGCACCGTTGTTCAGTGCAACACTTCTCGATGGAACGGCGGTGTCACTCGCGGATTATCGAGGTGAGTATATGATGCTGATTCTGTTTTCGCACACCTGTCCCGACTGCAAGACACTGTTGGATGATCTACATAGCGGAGATTTATTTGCAGACTATCTAACCTGGAGCGATGATATGGCCATGACGGTACTCGCCATCGGACGGGATGCTACAACAACTCAACTACAAGAGTATTGCAGCAAGAATGGCTATACCGTAGATATGATTGCCGACAATAATCGAGCTATCTTCAATTTGTATGCAACGACCTATGTTCCACGAGTATATATTATTGATCCACAAGGAGTCATAGAAAAGATGTATATAGAATCCTATCCTGAGAAACAAGAATAAGGTGGATTTAGAGTGGTGTGTGCATCCGCCGTGGCTTCAATGCTTTCCCATAACGCACAAATAATCAAAAAGTTGTGTTTGCTTTGAGATTTACACTCACGCGATACTCACTGCGCTTACTTTGAATTGCAATGAGATTTATTAGAGTTGTCCATAAATAAAATGCAGGCAAAGATGGGCGCGTTGCCTTCGGCGTTCGGCTTACCCTTCTGCATAATAAATAGAATCGAGAATGTACTTATATCCATAGAACACGCAAGTTATCTGCGCAGAATTTGTAACCTCACTCTGAAGATGTAAAAGTTGGTCATACTTTGGCGGGATTGACTACTCCGCAGACCAAGGTCTGCTCCGCTTAACGCCTTTCCCTTGGAGTCCTCGGCATAGAGAGCGCAAGCATTGCTGGTGGCGGGATTGACGCAGTCGCCTCGCTTTACTGCGTCTTTCCCTTGGAGTCCTCGGATATAAACAAACATCATTGGCAAGTTCTGCAATGCAGAATATCTTTTGCAATATAAGCAGTTGTAAGTGTGCAAGCACCCGCAACTGCTTATATTACAAAAGCCACCCCGAGTGGAGTGGCTTGCCAATGATGTTTGTTTGCATCGCTCGTGATTCCGGCGGGATTCGAACCCACGACCCACAGCTTAGAAGGCTGTTGCTCTATCCAACTGAGCTACGGAACCATCGTCTTAACATCGTGTGATGTTTGCGGTGCAAAAATAAATCTTTTATTTCGTTTCTCCAAAAGAAACGTTCATTTATTACGCTTGCCCGACATCAACAAACAAGGCCTGCCCTACTTTGTCTTATAGGCGCAGCGGTACTTGCCATTGGCCAGCTTAGTCATCTTGCCCTTCAACAGGTTGCGGCGCAGAGGTGACACCCTGTCGGTAAAGACCTTACCTTCGAGGTGGTCGTACTCGTGCTGAATGACGCGTGCTGGAAGGCCATCAAACAATTCATCGTGCTCGACAAAGTTCTCGTCCAGATAGCGCATCTTAATAGCCACAGGGCGGCGCACATCCTCGTGCAGACCCGGCAGCGACAGGCAGCCCTCATTAAAGAGGTCGGTCTGCTCCGATACCTCGTATATCTGGGCATTGATAAAGACCTTCTTATAATCAGCCAGCGAGGGGTCGTCATCTGCCCACGGAGTGCAATCAACAATAAAAAGACGTATATTCTTACCTATCTGAGGGGCTGCAAGGCCTACGCCCGAAGCCTCGTCGAGGGTCAGGAACATATCGTCGATGAGTTTCTTCAACTCGGGGTAGTCGGGCGCGATATCTACCGACTTATTACGCAATGTCTGCGACCCGTAAATAACAATTGGATATATCATATTTTTCACTTTACTTCATCAGCACCGAGTCCATATATGACTGCAAGATTATCGTAGCCGATATACGGTCCACCAACGCCTTGTCACGGCGTGCCTGCCTGCCTATGCCACTCTCCAACATCGTGCGGTGAGCCAGCACCGAGGTAAAACGCTCATCGTAGAGCACCACCTGCTTGTCGGGATAGGCGTGACGCAAACGCCCCACAAGCGGCTCAACAAACCGCATAGTCTCCGACGGAGCACCATTCATCTGCGTAGGCTTGCCCACGACTATTATATCAACGTCATTTTTTGAGAAATAGTCTGCCAAGTACCTTTCCAGCTGTTTGGTATCAACCGTCTCCAATGCGGTGGCGATGATGCGCAGGAGGTCGGTAACAGCCAATCCTGTGCGCTTGGTGCCGTAGTCTATGGCTATAATTCTGCCCATATCAGAACATTGCAACAGCCTTCCCTATCAGCCAACCCACACAAAAGCAGGCGGCGATGATAAGTGCGATGCGACCCCACATAGGGCGAGATTTTGTTTTAGTCATATTGTTATGTGTTTATGGTGTTCGAAAACCCTAAATTCTAAATTTTGAATTCTGAATTTTGAATTTTGAATTTCCAATGCCTACGCCTTAATCTTCTGGAAAAGTTTACGGAACGATACCTCCTCATCGACCATAGCACGCAGAGCCTCAATCTTTATGCGCTCCTGCTGCATTGTATCGCGGTGACGTACGGTAACGGTACCATCCTCCAACGTCTGGTGATCCACGGTGACGCAGAATGGAGTACCCACAGCATCCTGACGGCGGTAACGCTTACCGATAGAGTCCTTCTCGTCGTAGGCTACAACGTAATCGTACTTCAAGTCGTCTATAATCTTACGGGCAACCTCTGGCAGACCATCCTTCTTAACAAGTGGCATAACAGCAACCTTCGTAGGAGCCAGAGCCGATGGTATGCGCAACACTACGCGCTCCTCACCATTGTCCAGCTTCTCCTCGCAATATGCTGCCGACATAATCTGCAAGAACATACGATCAACACCGATAGAGGTCTCAACAACATAAGGAACATAGCTCTCGCCTCGCTCGGCGTCGAAGTACTGAATCTTCTTGCCCGAGAACTCCTGATGACGGCTAAGGTCGAAGTCGGTACGAGAGTGGATGCCCTCAACCTCCTTGAAGCCGAATGGGAAGTTATACTCCACGTCGGTAGCGGCATTGGCGTAGTGTGCCAACTTATCGTGGTCGTGGAAACGGTAGTTCTCGTCACCAAAGCCCAGAGCGCGGTGCCAAGCCATACGGGTATTCTTCCACTTATTCCACCACTCCATCTCTGTGCCGGGCTGCACGAAGAACTGCATCTCCATCTGCTCGAACTCACGCATACGGAAGATGAACTGACGAGCCACAATCTCGTTACGGAAAGCCTTACCGATCTGTGCAATACCGAAAGGCAGCTTCATACGACCTGTCTTCTGCACATTGAGGTAGTTTACGAAGATACCCTGCGCAGCCTCGGGACGCAGGTAGATTGTGTTTGCACCCTCAGCTGTTGAGCCCATCTGTGTAGAGAACATAAGGTTGAACTGACGCACATCGGTCCAGTTGCGAGTACCCGAGATAGGGCATACTATCTCGCAGTCGAGGATAATCTGCTTCAACTCCTCCAAATTATTGTCGTTCAATGCATTCGCAAAGCGCTCATGCACGGCGTCACGCTTGGCTGCAATCTCTGCCACACGAGGCGATGTCGCGCGGTACTGCTCCTCGTTGAAGGCCTCGCCAAAACGCTTTTTGGCCTTATCCACCTCCTTCTGAATCTTCTCGTCCTGCTTAGCCATCCAATCCTCAATAAGCACATCGGCGCGGTAACGTTTCTTCGAGTCCTTATTATCGATGAGTGGGTCGTTGAAGGCTGCCACGTGACCCGATGCCTCCCAGGTCTTGGGGTGCATAAAGATTGCAGCGTCGATGCCGACGATATTCTCATTAAGCTTAACCATTGAATCCCACCAGTAGCGCTTGATGTTATTCTTCAACTCAACACCATTCTGGCCATAGTCGTAAACGGCTCCCAGACCGTCATAAATCTCGCTTGAAGGGAATATAAATCCATACTCCTTACAGTGAGCGATAAGTTTTTTGAACAACTCCTCTTGTGTCATATCTCTTTCTTGTTTTTATGTTTTTCCTATTGGTTGCAAAGATAGTTATTTTCATCAAAAAAGCATCCCTCCTGGTCGGCTATTTTATCACAGTTAAAAAAATACCTACTTCGTGCACTACCGCCTCGCCTACAACTGCTGCATACGGCGGAACGAGTAGTCACCCTCCTTGGAGATGATTACATGGTCAAGCAACTTAATATCGAACAATGCCGCAGCCTCCTTGACGCGCTTGGTGAGTTGTATGTCGGCATCACTTGGGCGAGGCATACCCGACGGATGGTTATGCACCATAATGAGCTGTGTGGCAAGCAATTCAAGCGCATGCTTAACTATGAGCCTGTGGTCCACCACAGTAGCCTGCACACCACCCTGACTTACGCGCTGACGCTCGATAATCATATTGGATGATGTGAGATACAGCACCCAGCACTCCTCGTAGGAGAGAAGTTCCAACTGCGGACGCATCAGTCGCACAACATCGGCATCAGTCGAAATCTTTATGACCTCCGACCCACTTGTAAGTGCCACCCTGCGCCCCAGCTCCCTGGCAACTACCAATCGCTCGGCGCGTCGCAGACCTATACCTTCCGCCATACGCAGACGCCCAATTTCCATACGCAACACCCCCGACAGTGAGCCTGCCTCGGCAAGCAGGCTTGATGCCAAAAGCTTAGGATCGCGACTATCGCTGCTGCTCTCCAACAAAAGAGCCAGCAACTCCTCGTCGGTCATAGACGTTGCGCCGCGTGAGAAGAGTTTATCATGCAGATTTTTCATCTCTCTCACGTTTTGGGCGTGGCTTACGCGCTCGCTTCACAGGTTTGGGCTGTGACTCAGTCTCGGCAGGCTGCTCCGGCTGAGGTTGAGCCTCGGCAGGTTGTACAGGTTGCTCGGCTTGCGGAGTCTCGGTTTGAGGTTGTGCCTCCTTTTGCTGAGCACTCTTTTTTCGTGGACTGCGACGCTGTGCTGCCTTGCGCTGAGGAGCCTTCTTCTCGTCAGCGTTAGGCTCTGCGGTCTCCTGCTGCGCATCACCCTGCTGCGCATCTATGTCGTCGAGGGTATCCAACAGCTTGGTGTAATCCTTATCATTAAAGCCCTGCGACACGGAGTAGCAGGCTCGCTGCTCCGCCTCCTTCTTCGACTCGCCGGCACCATAGCCCACCTCCATACCATCGATGAGTACCTTCGAGTAGAAAAATGGTCTGCCCGAAGAGTATGTCGCATCATGTTGCGTTGAGAATGATATGGTGTGGTGATTCTTCTGACACCACTCAATCAGGCGGCTCTTGAAGTCGGTCTCGGCGTCGAGCAGGTTTGCCACTTTCAGATAGTTGGCAAATATATTATTTATAAGCAGGCGATTGACAAAGTTGTAGCCCTGGTCGA
Source organism: Alistipes sp. (assembly GCA_045603645.1). Lineage (GTDB taxonomy): Bacteria > Bacteroidota > Bacteroidia > Bacteroidales > Rikenellaceae > Alistipes. The sequence goes on from JAZUMN010000073.1 coordinate 16,069, forward strand.
GGTATATGGCTCCCATCATAGCCTCAAAGGCATCGCCGTAGATATGCTTCTGCGATGATATATTCGATGAATTGGTTATCACATGGTCATCCAGTCCCAGGAGCTTTGCCACCCCGTTCAGCGACTGGCGTGACACCATCTTGGAGCGTAACTGGGTCAGAAAGCCCTCATTCTTGTCGGGAAACTCAATAAAGAGATAATCCGACGTGACACTCTCGATAACGGCATCGCCCAGAAATTCAAGACGCTCATTATTGATATGCTGACCATCGTCCAGCACAATAGATGCCGACTTATGGATAAGTGCCAGCTTATACAACTCAATGTTGTGGGGTATAAACCCAAACATATCATCTACGGCTCGGTAAAAAATCTTGTCCTTACCGAAATTACGGCGGAAAGGACGAATCAGAAAATCAAGCATAAAGAATAACAATCGTTATATCAGCAAAGTACAAAAAATGGACTAAATCGAGGAACGCAAATTCCTCGATATAGCCCTAACTCTTTTTGCAGAACAGTACGTCCCACGCTCCCAAACCGCATATGCGCGGCAAAGGATAAAATCTTAATAGATTATTATTTTGTGTGAGCCTCAACGTACTCGATAGCAGCGCCAACAGTAGTGATCTTCTCAGCGTCCTCATCAGGAATCTGAATATCGAAAGCCTTCTCGAACTCCATGATCAACTCTACTGAATCCAAAGAGTCTGCACCAAGGTGAGCTGTGAAGCTTGCTTCAGGAACTACCTCTTCTGCCTTAACGCCCAACTTGTCAACGATAATCTCGACAACCTTTGCCTGTACTTCTGACATAACTTTAATTTTTTTAGTTTAACAATTTTAGATTGAAATTCAATCATTTTCTCTTTAATCTGCGCAAATGTAACACTTTTTTTATTATTTTTGGCATGGAAAGGCAAATATTTTACACAACGTCTCTCCTATAACAATATTAAACTGCTAAAAACCAATACATTATGAACTTATTGCTTATATCTAATTCCACCAATGCGGGCGAGCCATATTTGCAATACCCCATACAAAAAATAGGAGAGTTCCTCTGCGGTGTCAAGGAGGTGGTATTCGTACCCTATGCTGCCGTCACGTTCTCCTATGCTGCTTACGAAGCAAAGGTGCAGGCGCGCTTCAACGAGATAGGTGTTAAGGTAAGGTCAGTACACCGCGCAAAGGATGCTCGCAAGATGATACTTCAAGCCGAGGCAATATGTGTAGGCGGCGGCAACACCTTCGCCCTTGCGAAGAAGATGCAGGAGCAGGGTCTTATGCAGGCTATCCTGCGTAAAATCAAGCAGGGAACGCCCTATGTAGGCTGGTCGGCAGGCAGTAACGTATGCTGCCCCACAATCTGCACCACCAACGATATGCCTATCGTGCAGCCCGAGTCGTTCAAGGCCATTGGTGCTGTTAAGTTCCAGATAAATCCTCACTATCTGGATGCTAACCCTGAGGGTCATGCCGGCGAGACACGCGAGCAACGCATATTGGAGTACATCGAGGCCAATCCCCGCCGTTGGGTCGCAGGCCTGCGCGAGGGATGTATGCTGCACCTGCACGACGGCAAGATGGAACTTATAGGTTCACGCCCGATGCGCATCTTCAAGAAGGGAGTCGAGACCTTCGAGGTAAATGCCGGTGACGATTTAAGTTTTCTTCTGTAATGAACAGCAAGGCTCAAACGGGACAGCAAGGCGAAGTGCTTGCCATGGAGTACCTGCGCAGCAATGGCTACCTGATTTGCGCGCGCAACTGGCGACAGGGTCGTTACGAGATAGACATCGTGGCACAGCGCTACGGCGTAACGCATATTGTCGAGGTAAAGACCCGCGGCACAGGCTCACTTCTTAGTCCCGAGCAGACTATAACTCCGACAAAGGCTGCCGCCCTGCGCAAGGCCGCGGCGGCCTACTTATCACAAAACAGAGTCCTGGGCGATGTTGAGTTTGACCTTGTGGCCATCGACGTCCTGCCTGATGGGAGTCACAACATTCGCTTCATACCCAACTGCATAGAGTTTGGGTGGTAAGTTGCACGTTCAAATAAAAAGATATACCTTTGCCCTGATAAACAACCCAACTATGATTCTATATAATATCTGTATAGCGCTATACTCCTGCATCGTGGAGGTGGTCGGCGTGTGGAACAAGAAGGCTCGGCAGTGGAGCCAGGGCAGAAAAGGCATCTTTACGGCAATGCAGCAAGCCATAGGCAAGGAGGATAAGGTGGTATGGATACACGTAGCCTCGCTTGGCGAGTTCGAGCAGGGTCGCCCCATTATCGAACATATAAGGCGCGAGAAGCCTGAATATAAGATTCTTGTCACGTTCTTCTCACCCTCGGGTTACGAGATACGCAAGAACTACAATGGCGCAGACTATATATATTACCTTCCCATTGACACACCTCGATGCGTAAGGAGATTTCTCGATATCGCACACCCTGAGATTGCTGTATTCGTAAAGTATGAGTTCTGGCTCAACTACCTGTTCGAACTGCGACGTCGCCAGATAAGAACATTTATCATCTCAGCTATATTCCGCCCCAAATCAATATTTTTCAGCTGGTATGGGACTTTGTGGCGCAGAGCGTTGGAGAGTTTCGAGACTATCTTTGTACAGAATCAGGAGTCGAAAGATTTGTTGCGCGACATAGGGTTTGACAATGTTGTCATCGCGGGCGACACACGCTTCGACCGTGTTGCCGAGTTAGCTCAGGCTGCCAGAAAGATTACGCTTGTTGAACGTTTCAAGTCCGAGAGCGACCTCTTCGTCGCCGGTTCAACGTGGGGGCCCGACGAGGATATCCTGCTTGACCTGATAAATGCCAATCAGGATATTAAGTTTGTCGTTGCGCCTCACGAGATGGATGAGGGTCGCATCACCAAAATACTCTCTGCAACCAAAGGCGGCGCACTTCGCTACACGCAGTGTGACGAGACAACCGACTTCGGCTCAACGCAGGTGCTGGTGTTGGATACCATAGGCATCCTCTCATCGGTATATGGCTATGCCAAGTGGTCGTACATAGGCGGAGGCTTTGGTGTGGGCATCCACAACACGTTGGAGGCTGCCACCTTTGCTCTCCCAATAGCCTTTGGACCCAACTACCACAAATTCAAGGAGGCTCGTGATATGATAGCCTTAGGTGCCGCGACAAAGGTTGAGTCGGCGAAAGAGCTGTTGGAGTGGTTTAAGCCTCTGCGCGACGATGCCGCCTTCTTAAAGGAGGTAAGCGGCAAAGCCAAGCGCTACACCACCCAGAATCAGGGTGCCACAGCACTGATTATGAAGACTATCTTTAATTAAAGTTATATTTGGGCACCGGCACAGCACAGAAGCCATCGTCCGATAGAGGTTATTTGCTTGTCATAATATCAAGGATAAGTTCATCGGTAGAGTTCATACCATCGCGACCTATGGCTGTAAGGTTGTGAATGGAGCGATCGACATCTTCGTCGATGATACCCTCCAATTTAGACACACAACGCCCCTCCATAGCCATCATAGCAGACAACAGAGCCGTAGATACTCCACTTGCGAGTTTAAGGGCACAACTCGGCTTCGCGCCATCGCATATCATACCCGTAAGGTTGGCAATCATATTCTTCACAGCACACGCCACCTCGTCGTATCCTCCACCCATAAGGTATGTTATACCACAACTCGACCCCGACGCTGCGACCACGCATCCACAGAGCGCCGACAGACGCCCCAGACTCTGCTTTATATATATGACGGTCAGGTGGCTGAGCGTAAGCGCACGAATCATCTGCTCCTCGGAAGCGCCACACTCCTCGCCATAGACCACCACAGGCAAGGTAGCCGTGATACCCTGATTGCCACTGCCCGAATTACTCATAACGGGCACCTTCGCGCCTCCCATACGGGCATCGCACGCCGAGGCGGTGTAAGAGAGTATGCGCGAGAAGACGCTGTCGCCCATAATCTTCAACTCCCGAGGCTGGCGCAACATACGCCCCAGCGAGTGACCATAGTCGCTGACAAAGGCACTCTCGGCAGCAGCCTTGTTAAGGTGCATAGACTCACGGATAAACTCTATCTCTTCGAGTGGCGCCGTTATAGCAAAGTCGTAAACCCTGCGCAGAGTAAGTTCCACATCGTCACTCTGCTCCTCCTCGCCACCACTGCTGCGCACATCGAGCAGCACATCTTCACCCCTTTTCAGATATACAAACGAGGTATGTCCGCCCGAGATAATCGCCACAGCACGATGTCCTGCCGCCGTAGCCTCAATCTCGACATACAGCTTCTCTGTTATGCCCTTTTTGAGTTCAATAGATATACGTTCCTGGGCGATATATTGCTTACCACTCTCAACAGCTTCGGGGTCGGCATCCTTCAACACTTCGAGTCCATACTCCGAGCGACCCACCAACGCACCCAATGCGATGGCGATAGGCAGGCCTATCATTCCCGTAGCGGGGATACCCACCCCCATAGCATTCTTCAAGATATTGGCGCTCAGGCGTGCTGTGATATGCTCGGGCACCGTGCCCAGCAACTCGGTGGCACGCGCCACACACAACGACACAGCCACAGGTTCGGTACAACCTATGGCAGGCACGACTTCTCGTTTCATAAGGGCTACGATAGCCTCTCGCACTTCTTTTGACAACATAGCATTACGTTATTTATACAAAGTTACAAACTCAAAAGCATAGTTACAACTTTCTATCGCCAAAATTCACACACCACAAAAAAATCCCGTCGCTGGTCGCTCACCAACAACGGGACGAAATGAAATGTTACAGGAAATATTTCTTTAAGTAAAAGAAATTCGGTTTATTTATACATAAAGCGCTTGATAGACTGCTTTGGAGTATGCTGGAAGCCCTCCTCGATAATCTCGACAGAAGATATCTTGCTGTATGCAGGCATCAACTTATTGAGCTCCACACGGTTCTGCTCCAACTGCGCTTTAAGTTCCTCGGTCACACCTTTCTTCTGATCCTCAGCGGTAAGTGCCACCAAAGCAACAAGAGCATGTCCTCGGCTGACGATAAGTGACTCGCCAACACCTGGGAATGCGTTTAATTTACTCTCAATCTCCTCAGGGTAGATATTTTGTCCATTAGGCGTAAGAATCATACATTTGCTGCGGCCCTTGATAAAGATGTTACCCTGCTTGTCTATAATACCCAGGTCACCCGTACGTAGATAACCATCTTCGGTAAATGTGGCAGCCGTAGCCTCAGGGGTCTTGTAGTAGCCGAGCATAACATTCTCGCCCTTAACCTGAATCTCACCCACCTGCTTATGAGGGTCGGCAGAGTCAATGCGCACGTCAATATTTGTAACGGCACGGCCACACGAGCCGAGCTTGAAGGTCTGCCAGGGTGAGTAGCCAATCAATGGAGCACACTCGGTCATACCATAACCTACCGTGTAAGGCAGCTTAATCTTACGCATAACCTCCTCAACGGGGCGGCTGATAGCTGCACCTCCCACAACAATAGAGCATAGGTTGCCACCAAAGACTGTCATCAGCTGCTTGCGCACCTTGCCATATATCAACGTATTGACACCTGGTATAGCAGTCAGTATCTTCAAAGCAGGCTTCTGCAACGTAGGCATAACCTTATTCTTAAATATCTTCTCCAACACCAAAGGCACGGTAATCAAGAGATATGGCTTGATATCGCCCAGAGCCTGCAACAAGAGGGTTGGCGTTGGGGTCTTACCCAGGAAGAATACCCGTGCACCACCAAACAGAGGGTAGAGGAACTCAAATGCCATACCATACATATGCGCCATAGGGAGCATAGACATAATCTGGTCGCCCTTCTTGACAGGTATATTTGCCAATGCGAACTCAATATTTGATGAGAGGTTGCGCGATGTAAGCATAACACCCTTTGGAGTGCTTGTCGTACCTGATGTATAGTTGATGATTGCCAAATCGTCCAAGTCGCCAATCTTATAATCTGTGATTGCCTCACGCATTGACTCAGGCACCTCCTTATTCTCGGCGAGAATCTTGCTGAGCTGCTCACCCAAAGCCTCAGTTGCAGAGTACAGAAGCGTGAAATCCTCAACATTGAAAGCAACCTTCAACAATGGCATCTGCGCAACATCCATTGCCTCCCAAGTCTTTTGGTCGGTAAAAAGAGCCACACTGTCAGAGTGCGCTGTAAGCTTAGCAATGTCAATAGGGTTAAAATCTGCAAGAATAGGCACTGCCACTCCGCGATAAGAGACAATAGAAACAAAGCTCATCGCCCAATGAGCGCAGTTCTTGGCTGCTATTGCCAAGCGGTCACCCGCTACAACACCAATAGCATCGTAGCATGCGTGCAGTTTTGAAATTTGGGTTGCAATTTCACCAAAGGTATAGGTTGCACCTTGGTAATCGCTCAATGCAGGAGAATTCCAGTTCTCGCGTGCAGACTGTTGGAAAATTGATAGATAATGTCGCATAAAATTTGAGTCGTGGCGACTAATAATTACACCACACAAAAATTAACATTCACTTGTCAGGATGCAAATATCTAATAAAAGGTTCAAACCATAAAATTTAAGTGGCGCGGTGCTCTGTGGTGGGACGAAATACTTATAGGGGCTAAAATCGCAAAATAAGGGGCGAAAAATTTATTTCGCCCCTGCCTTTAATTTTAATCCCATATAGAAATATAGCTAATTCGCATTGCCCATTAGCCACTTATTTATGCTGTCGAGATATGTTTTTGAGATTGGCACATCGGGCACGCCATCCATTCCAAACTCAACGAAAATACCCTCCTTTTCACGACGCATAACCTTAATCAAATCAAGATTGATGATAAACGAGCGGTGGCATCTTTGTATATGGGTTGACTCCAACTCCTTTGCAACGCGGGTAAGTGTATTTCTCACAAGCACCTTCTTTGGCGATGAGTTGTTGATATACCAAACGCAAACATAATTATCAGCCGACTCCAACAGCAGCAGATGTTCACGACGCACCGAGAGACGCAACTCGCCCTTCTCGTCGAAAATCTGAATATATGCCGCCTGCAACGCATTCTCATCCTCGGCAAGGCGTTCCTTGATATTGCGCAGCTGCGCTACACGCTCCTGCCATATGAAATAGATATAGCACATCACATAGGGTATGAGCAGGATGAAGAAAGTCTTGACCAGAGAGTTATAAAACAGCGTGCCGACGCTCTTGTCTGTGTCGGTGAAGAGTGCCACAATGGTAAATATAAGCGCCATTATAAGCACCTCACACGCCACCCACGCAATATATGCCACATACGAAATCTCACGAGTGCGTGTATAGAACGCCATAATCCAGCGACTGATGGCGACAACACCCATACCCACCAGAATAAAGCCTATGGTAATGAGCTGCACCAGCACCTCGCGCGGGATGTTGAGCCACATCAAAAGACCGGCATCCTCGTCTATGTACTCGAAATTAAATGGTCGGTAAATTGTGATGAATAACAACGCAAAGATAGGCACGAAGATAATCATCGCAATTTGGTTGGACCTCTTGTATATAAATGATGGTATCGGAGTCATCTTGCCTTAATTAAAATTCGCCATTGTTAAACTCAAAAGAGAAACGACACAGAGGCCCTGCCTGCTCACTGCAAAACTCATACACACGCTTGGCACCGACCTTCTCGCCACGCAGCAGAAGCATATCGCCATATAGCGACTCCTTCATAAAGTTCATATCCATACGCAGTGTTTGCAAAGCCTCCAACTCCTCGATGGGCATTGTATCCAGAATAAGGTCGATGTATCGCATTGTGTTCATATGGCGATTAAAGTCAATGTCGCTATACACAACCTTGTGCTTCACGATAGGCTCACCTGCCACAGCACCCAGGCGTCGAGGGCGCTCACAAGGCGAAGGACAATCGACTATTGTGCCGTCGTGCACCTGCGCCAAAGTATTCATATCGACAGGCATACGGGTATCAAAGTCGAGCATACACCACTGCGACACGGCACGCGCGAAGAGACGACCGCTGTCATAGGTGAGGGTAAAGTTACGCGTTGATGAAAGGCGGTTGTAGTCGCTTATCCAGGTGTGAATGGTAAACCCCTCGTACTCCTTTGGAATGTAATCCAGCTCAATGCACATACGCGACAGCACCCAGCCAAAGTTCCTGCCCGCCAATGCATCTATGCCAAAGCCTCTGTTGTGTGCATCCTGACCTGCGACATATAGAATTATATCACACATCGACGTAATGGATGCCCGTGATGTAAAATCAACGTGCTGGGGCTCTATCTTACTTCTAAAAACGCTCTTTTCCATCTTCTTTGTTTTAACAATATCATTGCAAAGATACAAAAATTCCTTCGCAATCACAAACTCGGCTAAAAGATTGCGGCAAGAGGTGCGCGAAATCGGGTGAACATATCGAGGACTTTGTATATTGCCACAAAATGAAAGATATCACCCAGAACTACAAACAGATGAAACACCGAGTGCATATATTTCACCTTCTTGAAGCCATACAACACAGCACCCGTGATGTAACTTACCCCCTCGGCAACAACCCACAGCACAACGACCGAGCCTACGCTGTCGTAGAAGGGCTTAAAAGCAACAAGAATAGTCAAGCCCATAAGCACATAGCAAGCCGTCTCGAAGTAACTGTGTATCTTCATCTTTCTCAGGCTTAGCGACGTGCCGACAATGGCACACAGCCACACAAACGCAAAAATAACCCACGCCCACATCTCGAAGCCGGCACGATGCATGGCAATAAGCGTTATGGGGGAATAACTGCCAGCTATATGCCAATATATGGCTGCGTGGTCAAGCTTGCGAAGCCTGCTCTTTGCCACCTCGTGCTTTGCCGATATGCTGTGGTAGAGCGTAGAAGCGAGATAACTGCTCACAACGCCAAACAGATATAACCACAAACCCAGGCGCACCAGCGCCGAGCCGTCGGCATAGCCCCAAATAAGGAAATAGGTGCACACCGCACCACCCATCAAAACACCTATGCCGTGCGTAATGGAGTTAAAAAGCTCCTCGCCAAAAGTGTATTTTTTCAACAGAATCATACGGCAAAAATAGAATAAAAATTTCAAAAACATTCAATATCGCCAAAAATATGTTCAATATAGCGCAATTTTATAGACTCAATTTCCATAACAAACCATCTCACCACCGCAGCTCTCAAACTATTTTATGATACATATCATAATTTCAGGACCTAATATTTCTCTATTTGCAATAAAATGCGTAACTTTGAATGATTATTCGGATAAATAAAAAGGCCAATTATATGAAAAGAAAATGGATTATCACAACAGCGGTAATCGCTCTGTTCTGCTTATCGGGTGCAGGGTATAAGTATTACCAGCAAAACAAATCTGAGAAGTTCTCAAACACTAAGCCCGCACAAACCAAGGGCAAGCAAAACACACTCAACATCAATGGACTGGTTATCAAGCACCAATCGCTGACCGAAGATATTGCTATGGTGGGCAGCCTGCTCCCCGACGAGGAGGTGGACCTCACATTTGAGACTTCGGGCAAAATAGTAGAGATAAACTTCAAGGAGGGCTCACTTGTCAGAAAGGGCGATTTGCTGGCCAAGGTAAACGACAAGCCTTTGCAGGCACAGCTGAAACGATATGAGGCGCAGTTAAAGCTGGCACAAGACCGCGTATATCGCCAGAGCACTCTTTTAGAGAAGGACGCCGTGAGTCAGGAGGCCTTTGAGCAGGCTCGCACGGAGCTTGCCATGCTCAATGCCGACATCGACATCGTCAAGCAGAATATAGCCCTCACGGAGTTGCGTGCACCCTTCGATGGTATCATCGGCCTGCGTAACGTCAGCGAAGGAGCCTATGCTTCGCCAAGTGTCGTGGTGGCAAAGCTATCGAAGATTTCACCCTTGAAGATTGATATGCACATCCCCGAGCGCTATGCCGACGAGATAAGTGTAGGCACCCCACTAACGTTCACCGTCGAGGGACGCAACCACACCTACAAAGCCTCGGTATATGCCAAGGAGGCTGAGGTTGATATGCAGACCCGCACCCTTGCCATACGCGCCATATATCCCAACGCCAACGGTCAGCTGATGCCGGGTCGCTTCATATCGGCGAAGATTCGTATGAGCGACATCCCTAACGCCATTGCCATCCCCACCGAGGCTATCGTTCCTGAGATGGGTGTGGACAAGGTTTACCTCTACCGCTCGGGCAAGGCTCACGCCACAACCGTAAAGACGGGTCTGCGCACCAACGCCCTTATACACATCATCGAGGGCATTGAGCTGGGCGACACGATTATCACCTCGGGAACACTCCAACTCCGCGAGGGGCTGCCTGTTAAGTTAGACGTTATAAAGTAATTTTCGCACCAGATATGAATATTTCCGAACTAAGCATACGACGTCCCGTTCTTGCCACCGTGCTAACGCTTATCATTGTCATCTTCGGCATGATAGGCTACGGTTCGTTAGGCGTAAGAGAGTATCCGAGCGTCGACAATCCTATAATCTCGGTAAACTGCACCTATCCGGGTGCTAATGCCGATGTCATCGAGAACCAGATTACAGAACCCCTTGAACAGAATATCAATGGTATTCCGGGCATCCGCTCGCTGTCGAGTGTCAGCTCGCAGGGCAGCAGCCGCATCACCGTAGAGTTTGAATTGTCGGTGGACTTGGAGACTGCGGCAAATGACGTACGTGACAAGGTATCCAGAGCGCAACGCTTTTTACCACGCGACTGCGACCCTCCCACCGTATCAAAAGCCGACGCTGATGCCATGCCTATCTTGATGCTGGCAGTGCAGAGCGACAAGCGTTCTCTTTTAGAGATTAGCGAGATTGCAGACCTTACCATCAAAGAGCAGTTGCAGACCATCAGTGATGTGAGCGCTGTACAGATATGGGGTGAAAAACGCTACTCGATGCGCATATGGTTAGACCCCGCCAAGATGGCTGGTTATGGCATTACTCCCGTAGATGTTAAGACAGCGTTGGATAGAGAGAATGTGGAGCTCCCTTCGGGCAGTATCGAAGGAAACACCACAGAACTCACCATACGCACCATGGGACTTATGCATACAGCCAAGGAGTTCAACAACTTGGTTGTGCGCGAGAGCGACAACCGCATTATACGTCTGAGCGACATCGGTCGTGCAGAGTTAGGGCCACAAGACACGCGTAGTTACATGAAGATGAATGGCGTTCCCATGGTCGGCGTCGTTGTTGTACCTCAGCCCGGTGCGAACCATATTGAGATTGCCGATGCTGTGTATGAACGAGTGAAGATTATGCAAAAGGATTTGCCCGATGATATAATCTTAAACTACGGATTTGACAACACCCGATTTATTCGCGCCTCGATTAACGAAGTTAAGCAGACCGTATATGAGGCGTTTATCCTGGTGGTAATCATCATCTTCCTCTTCTTGCGCAACTTCCGCGTGACGCTAATCCCCTGCATCGTAATTCCCGTGTCGCTGATCGGCACATTCTTCCTGATGTACCTGGCAGGCTTCTCAATCAATGTACTTTCGATGTTGGCCGTGGTGCTGTCGGTGGGTTTGGTTGTCGATGATGCTATCGTTATGACCGAGAACATATACATACGCATCGAGCGAGGTATGCGACCCTTCGAGGCGGGCATTGAGGGAGCAAAAGAGATATTCTTTGCCGTCATCTCGACATCTATCACGCTGCTTGCCGTATTCTTCCCTATCGTCTTTATGGAAGGTATGACGGGAAAGCTCTTCATTGAGTTTAGTTTGGTTATATCGGGTGCTGTTATCATCTCGACATTCGCTGCGCTGACGGTAACGCCTATGCTCGCATCTAAAATCTTGAAGAAAACCGAAAAACAGAGTTGGTTTTACGAAAAGACTGAGCCCCTCTTCGTGTGGCTGAATAACTTTTACAGCTCAACACTTGCCTCATTCCTCAAACGTCGTTGGCTGGCAATACCCATCACAATCATTATGTTTGTTGTTATCGGGTGGTTGTGGAGCACCATCCCTGCCGAGTTGGCGCCATTGGAGGACCGCTCGCAGATATCAATCAACACAATGGGCTCAGAGGGTGCTACCTATGAGTATATGCGCGACTACACCGAGGGCATCAATCAGATGATTGACTCGCTCGTACCTGAGTCAAAGTATGTTACGGCCCGCGTAAGCAGTGGACGTGGAAACATACAGGTTGCGCTGAACGACATATCTACCCGCGAGCGCTCGCAGATGGAGATTGCCGAGAAGCTCTCTGCCGTTGTTAAGAAGCAAACCAAGGCGCGTGCATTCGTGCAGCAGCAGAGTACCTTTGGCAGCCGCCGTGGAGGTATGCCCGTGCAGTATGTATTGCAGGCAACAACTATTGACAGACTGGAAGAGGTGTTACCCAAATTTATGGAGAAGGTTTATGAGAGTAACGTGTTGCAGATGGCTGACGTGAATCTTAAATTCTCGAAGCCTGAGGCGCGCATCACAATCAATCGCGACAAAGCCAACCTACTGGGTGTCTCGACTCGCGACATAGCTCAAACTCTGCAATACGGATTGAGTGGCCAACGTATGGGTTATTTCTATATGAACGGCAAGCAGTATGAGATTTTGGCAGAGATTAACCGCCAGCAGCGTAACAAGCCTGCCGACCTGAAATCCATATATCTGCGCAGCTCGAATGGCGATATGATACAGATGGACAATATGGTCTCAGTGCAGGAGAACGTAGCGCCACCTCAGCTCTACCACTACAACCGTTTCCTCTCGGCTACCATATCGGCAGGACTTGCCAAGGGCAAGACCATTGGCGAGGGCTTGGCCGAGATGGACAGAATTGCAGCCGAGGTGCTTCCCGACGATTTCAGAACGGCACTTACGGGCGACTCGAAGGAGTTCAGGGAGAGCTCTTCGAGCCTGCTGTTCGCCTTCCTGCTCGCCATCGTCTTGATTTATCTGATTCTGGCAGCGCAGTTCGAGAGTTTCAAGGACCCATTCGTCATCATGCTTACCGTACCTCTGGCCATAGCGGGTGCGCTGATTTTCATGGCATCTACGGGGCAGACAATGAACATTTACAGTCAGATTGGTATCATCATGCTCATTGGCCTGGTAGCAAAGAACGGCATCCTGATTGTTGAGTTTGCCAACCAGAAGCAGGAGGCGGGCGAAAGTCTTATGGAGGCCATCGAATCGGCGGCATTGCAACGTATGCGTCCAATACTTATGACAAGTGCATCCACCATTTTGGGTCTGCTGCCATTGACAATGGCTACGGGAGAGGGTGCCAATGGCCGTATAGCTATGGGTGTGGCGGTTGTTGGAGGTATGCTCGTATCTACTATCCTAACCCTCTACATCGTGCCCGCCATATATGCTTATGTATCAACCGACAGAAGCAAGCAAACAAAGAAAAAGTAAACCATCAAGCAACAAGAATATGAGATATATAGTTTCATTACTGTTTTGTATCGCCCTCACAGCCAATGCCGCAGCTCAAAAGGCTCTCTCGTTGCAAGAGTGTCTGGAAGTGGGACTGAAACAGAACTACGACCTGCTGATAACACGCAACAAGCAGCAGATAGCCGACAACAACGCCTCGTGGGGTAATGCAGGAATGCTCCCCACGATTGACCTCTCGGCAGGCTACACGGGCACTGCCGACCAAACGCACACAACCCCTCGTGAAGGCGAGAGCTACACCGACAAGGCTGCCTACAACCAGGCTATGGATGTGGGCATATCCCTTGGATGGACCATCTTCAACGGCTTGAAGTTGCAAACCAACTACAAGCGACTGCAAGAGATGAAGGCTCTGGGCTTGCTGCAAACACGCCTTGAAGTGGAGGACTTTGTAGCCAATCTGACGGCAGAGTATTATAACCTCATCCAGCAAACGATACGTCTGAAAAACTACCGTTATGCCGTGGCTCTTTCGCGCGAGAGACTGCGCATTACCGAGGCTCGCTACCGCATAGGCGACTTCTCGCGTCTTGACTGGTTGCAGGCCCGAGTTGATTTCAATGCCGACTCCTCGCAGTATATGACTCAGCAGGAGCTGGTCACAGCCTCACGCATACGTATTAACGAACTTATGGCCAATGAAAATATTACAGAGCAATGCTTTGCCAAGGATTCGGTAATAAATGTAAACTCGACATTGGACTGGGAGGTGTTACATCAGAATATGAAGTTGTCGAACTCTGAATTACTCATAGCACACAGCAACACAGCAATCTCGGAACTTGACTTAAAGGCTGTAAAGTCGCGCAACTACCCCTACCTTAACCTCTCGGCCGGCTATGGATACAACCGCAACATCTACGGCACGGGCGACACCAAGGTTAGAGGAGCTATGGGCCCCAACGTAGGTCTGCGCGTGGGCTTTACCATCTTTGATGGCAACCGCCGCCGCGAACAGCGCAATGCACGCATCGAGGTTGAAAATGCAAAATATTCCCGCGAGCAACTGGAACAATCCCTTATGGCCGACCTTGCGAACTTCTGGCAGGCATACTCGAACAACCTTGAAGTGATAAAGCTCGAAGAGCAGAACCTCATAGCCGCCAAGGAGAACTACGAAATTGCCATGGAGCGTTACCTGCTCGGCGACCTGCCCGGTATTGAGATGCGTGAGGCGCAGAAGAGCCTGCTCGATGCCGAGGAGCGCATCCTGACGGCCGAGTACAACACCAAGCTATGCGAAATATCACTGATGCAGATTAGTGGCAACATTTTAGAGTATCTGAAATAAACCTAAAAGCAGATGAGCACCCCATTAGCAGAGCGATTACGCCCACAAAGCATTGAGGAGTATATTGGTCAGACCCACCTGGTGGGCGAGAATGGTGTATTCCGCAAATTCCTGGAAACAGGCAACGTACCCTCATTCATATTGTGGGGGCCTCCGGGTGTAGGCAAGACCACCCTTGCAAAGTTGGTTGCTGCCCACTTAAAGCGACCCTTCTACACTCTCTCGGCCGTAACATCGGGCGTAAAGGATGTGAGGGAGGTTATTGATACGGCACGCAAGAACTCTCTGTTTCAGAGCAAGTCGGCATTTCTGTTCATAGACGAGATTCACCGCTTCAACAAGAGCCAGCAGGACTCTCTGCTTGCTGCCGTTGAGCAGGGCATAGTGACGCTCATAGGAGCCACGACCGAAAACCCCTCTTTCGAGGTTATATCGCCACTGCTGAGCCGCTGTCAGGTGTATATCCTCAAATCTATGACCGATGAGGAGTTGCAGACACTCCTCGACAGAGCCCTCTCCGCGGACAAGGAGCTAAGCAGCCGCAACATAAAGGTTACGCAGACCGCCGCCCTGTTTAAGTTTGCGGGTGGTGACGCACGCAAGTTGCTCAACATCCTGGATATAATAGTAGGAGCAAGCGAGGGCGATATCGACATCACCGACGAGTACGTCACCGAGTGCCTGCAACAGAACATTGCCCTGTATGACAAAAATGGAGAGCTGCACTACGACGTAATCTCGGCATTCATAAAGTCTGTTCGAGGCAGCGACCCCAATGCCGCCATATACTACCTGGCAAGGATGCTGGCCGGAGGCGAGGAGCCCCGTTTCATTGCTCGCCGCCTGGTTATTCTGGCCTCGGAGGATATAGGCCTTGCAAACCCCAATGCTTTGCTGCTTGCCAACGCCTGCTTCGACACAGTGCATAAGATTGGTATGCCCGAGGCTCGCATAACCCTCGCCGAGACAACCATATACCTTGCAACAAGCCCCAAGAGCAACTCCGCATATATGGCCATAAACGCGGCTCTTGCATTTGTAGGCAAAGATACTACAAACCGCCCCGTGCCACTGCATCTGCGCAACGCACCCACCAAGCTCATGAGCGAGGCTGGTTATGGCAAAGATTACAAGTATGCTCACGACTACGCAGGCAACTTCGTCAATCAGGAGTTTATGCCCGATTCTCTTGTTGGGCAGCAGTTCTACCACCCCAACCTGCACAACCAGCAGGAGCAGAAGATTGCCGAACGAATGAAGGCTTTGTGGCAGGATAAATATAAGTAATCGTCGCAGACAAAGGGAGATATGAAACGCATAGGTGTAATATCCGACACGCACGGCTGCTTTGACGAGCCGCTACGCACATTCCTCAAAGATGTGGATGAGGTGTGGCACGCGGGTGACTTCGGGTCACTGGAACTTGCCGATGAGATTGCAGCCTTCAAGCCGTTAAAAGGTGTCTATGGGAATATTGACGGCGGTATTATTCGCCGCGTATATAACGACTTTACCTGCTTCGAGTGCGAGCAGAAACGAATACTGATGATGCACATAGGCGGCTACCCACGCAACTACTCCCCCGCCGCTGTGCGGCTTATCCAAAGCACCAAGCCCGACATATTCATTGCGGGACATTCACACATCCTGAAAGTGATATACGACCCCATATATTCACTCCTGCACATCAACCCCGGGGCTGCGGGCAAGTATGGGTTTCACAAGGTGCGCACAGCCATACGCTTCACCATCGATGGCGAGCAGATAAAGGATATGGAGATTGGCGAGTGGCCTAAAACCCTATAACAACTTTTTCTTCGAGGGAATGACTACAAAGTCTTTCAGATAGAAGGGCACGAAGTAGGCTATATCCTCCGTCTTACCCTCCTCAAAACGCTGATGCGCCAGACGCACCAGGCCACGAGCCGAAGGGACAACATTTATATATGTTGCATCGGCAAGCACCTCGCGACACTTCGACGCACCATTGCCAAAGATAACCACCTGACGGCGGCTGCGCCACTCGGCAAAGCTATCCTCGGTAACAACCTCGGCGCCCACCTCGCTCAAAGGATTGCACTGCGCATCGAAGAGTTGAGCATAGACCTCCATTCTGCGTGCATCGACCATAGGGCACAGCACGGCATCGCTCCACCCCTCAACATTGATAATGCCAGCCTCGTAATCTTCAATGGCGACCTGAGCCAGAGCATCCAGCGAGCCTACGGCAAGCAGCGGAATATTAAGGCCATAACACAAGCCCTTAGCAAACGACACGCCGATACGCAGACCCGTATATGAGCCCGGCCCCATACCCACAGCCACAGCATCTATATCGCCGGTGCTGATATTTGTTTCGCGCAGCAACTCATCTACAAACACAGCAAGGTTCTTGGCGTGGTCACGCCCCTGGTCGCTCTCCCTGAGCGACAGCAGCTCTCCATCGCGCGCAATAGCCACAGAGCAGATATCCGTACCCGTCTCAATACACAGAATCAATGACATATATCAAAATCTTTCTACTTATACTTCTTCATCGCCTTGTCCATCTCTCGCTTGGCGTCGTTCTCCTTCAAATATTCGCGCTTATCGTACGCCTTACGGCCTCTTGCCAAGCCGATGGCAATCTTGGCGAAGCCTCGTTCATTGAGGAACATACGCAGCCCCACAACCGTAAGACCTCTATCCTGCAATGAGCGTTGCAACTTATTCAGCTCCTTGCGGTTGAGCAGCAACTTACGGTCACGCTTGGGTGCGTGGTTGTTGCACGTTCCCCAGCCATACTCCGCTATGTTCACGCCCCGAATCCACAACTCGTTATCGTTAAAATAGCAGTAGCAGTCCGTCAGCGAGGCCTTGCCCAGACGTATGGACTTAATCTCGGTGCCCACCAAGACCACACCCGCTACGAACTCCTCCAATATCTCGTAATCGAAGGTTGCGCGCTTGTTGCGAATATTTATGTTTTTATAATCTCCCATACTCTTTATACCTCTTCCGAGGACTTTTTATGGCATAATATTTGCCATTTTAATTAGCGGGTAGGACCGGATAAAGGTAACTTTCTTTATCTTTGATATGTTTTACACGACACATCTTTCTGTTTATTTTCTGTTTGCACACTGTATGCGTAGCGATACGCATACGCTCCGGCTCCTACCTCTTTTTTATAAAATCAACCGCTGGCTCTCCCTCGATATTGCTGTCTTAACATTCAGCAAACGTGTAAACTGCTTGACACACTCATCTCTCTCCTCTTCGCTCAGCGAGTCATCTGCAAGCTTTACCATCAATGACTTAATCATCCTGTCAACCACCTTCGAGCGGTAGAGCATAATGGCCTTAGGAACACCTATCGACAAAATCTCCGACTCACTCTCAACGTGCACATCCTTTTGACGCCACAAATTGCTCGGTATGTAGTTGTCGTCCGAGGTGAGTATATCAACGGCCATATTACACACCTCAGGGTCGATGTGATTTACAAAATATTGCTCGGGTACCTTTACACCTACGCCCAGCTGCTGCCAATGCTCGCGATATGTCGCAAGTATGCTCTGATAGACAGGGTTTACAAAGGTTATCTTGTCGGCATCGAGGTTCTGGAATATCTCATCTGCGATGTTTATCGGCACTACACTCTTTGCTTCCAGCACCTCATAACTCTTATGGCCCGACTTCAACAAATATTTTACCAGCTCATACTCCAACGCCTCGACACTGCTGCCCGCCTCAATAGGCTTCGTGACATCTACCTGCACGGGCTGATATGGCTGCGGCTGTACAAAATGCTCCTGACGACGCATAAACTCCGCCGCCTCACGGCCTCCGCCGGCCTGCTGCACACGCTTACGGGCGACCTCCGCGATAAGTACACTCTCGTCCACATCCATCACGCGTGCGCACTCCTTCGTAAAGACCGAACGCTGGATGGAATCAGGTATCTGCGCAATAGACTGAATCATATCGGTCACCACAGCTGAACGCTTGATAGGGTCCTTTCCCGCCTGCGAGAGCATAAGCTTAGCCTTGAAGGTGAGGAAGTCCTCCTCATTCTGCTGGATATACTCCCTAACCTGCTCGGCAGTGTGTGCTCGTGCAAAAGAGTCGGGGTCGTGCTCGGGAGGGAGCAGCACTACACGCACATTCATACCCTCCTTCAAAATCATATCTATACCTCGGAGCGAGGCGTTGATACCTGCTGAGTCGCCATCGTAGATGACGGTTATGTTGCGTGTGAAACGATGCAAGAGCTGAATCTGCTCGGTGGTAAGCGACGTACCCGACGATGCCACCACATTCTCCACTCCTGCCTGGTGCATAGATATAACGTCGGTATAGCCCTCAACCATTATGGCATAATCCTGCTGCTGGATAGCCTTCTTGGCAAAGTATAAGCCATAAAGTTCGCGTTTCTTGCTATATATCTCACTCTCGGGAGAGTTCTGATACTTGGCCACGCTCTTATCCGTGCGCAGCGTACGACCTCCGAAAGCAACTATACGACCCGATATATTATGTACGGGGAACATCACCCTGTCGCGGAAACGGTCTTTGAGACGACTGTCATTCTCACGGCGGAACGCCAGACCCGTCGAGAGCAGGAACTCCTCCTTATAACCCGCCGACAGACCCGCCTGCGACATAGCATCACCCTGGGCAGAGCAGAAGCCCAAACCGAACTTCTTTATCGTTGCCTCGGTAAAGCCTCGCTTCTGCGCAAAGTAACTCAATCCCACGCTACGACCCTCATTGCTACCCGTAAGATAAGAGGCAAAATACTCCGCCACCCAGCCATTCAGCGCGAACATACTCTCGCGGTCGTTGTTACGACGCACATCCTCCTCGGTCTGCTCACGCTCCTGCACCTCAATACCGTAACGCTTGGCTACGATTTTCAGTGCCTCGGGATAGGTCACACTCTCCTGCTCCATAATAAATGTAACAGCATTGCCGCCCTTGCCGCAACCGAAACATTTATACACACCCTTGGATGGAGAGACCACAAACGAAGGAGTCTTCTCGTTGTGGAAGGGACAGCACGCCTGATAGTTCACACCCTTACGTTTGAGTGTGACGTAGTCGCTGATGATATCAACAATATCGGCAGCGGCATAAATTCTATCTACGGTAGCGTGGTCTATCATAACACTAAATCTAACCTACAAAAATAATAATAAATCTGGAAAAACTATTTTTTACTCTGCAAAAATATCTATTCTTCCACATCTCCGTCTGATACCGACAACTTCTGCGGCACCAAAAATTATATTATTTGCACTTTTTTTAGTATAAAAAACGTCTTTTCGTATTGGTATAACGAAGTTTTTGACTATCTTTGATGAATAATATTAAAAAAAGCTGCCCGCTTTATCAGGCAGCCGATTGTAACCCCGAAAGGATTCGAACCTTCATCGTAAGAACCGGAATCTTATATTCTATCCATTGAACTACGGGGTCGCAGTGCAAAGATGGTAATTTTTTTTGAATATGACAAATACAAATCTTCCGTGGCTTAGACTTGAAGAGGTTATACGGCGAGCAAATATGTCTGTCAATTCATTTGGCCGACACATAGGGCTCACGCGTTCCGAGAGCCTCTACCAGATTAAGGCGGGCAGATTTGGCATATCACACAACTTAGCACAGCGCATTGTTGAAAAATTCCCCGAGGTAAGCCTCGGCTGGCTCCTTTCGGGTGAGGGCGAGATGTTGTGCACCTCCAATCCCACACAAGCCATACCCTACTATGACCAGGACATCTCGGCTTGCCGACACCTGTCGAGCGAACTGATGCGTCCCGTAGCTATGCTGTCGCTGCCGATGATTGAGGCTTGTGATTGCGCCTTCCGCAGTTTCGACACCTCCATAGGCGGTCATATTATGGCAGGTTCGATAGTTTTTCTAAAAAAAACAGACCCTCAATCAATTATTCCGGGCAGATTTTACGTTGTTATTACATCTAATTTTGTAATTTTGCGTAAGATACTCTTCGCCGAGAACGACGCGGAGTACATCCTCGAAGCGACAGAGGGCGGACAGGATAGCGTTACGGTTAAAAGGCACGACATTGTGGGGCTGTACAGAGTGGTATCAAGCCTTGCAATGTATTAACTTGTGACAATGTATTAAAATAAAAAACTTCACTTATATGATGACTATCAAAACAAAAGAGAATGCTTCACTGCTGATGGCTGCGGTAGCAGCTGCGATTGTGGCAATAATTATGGCACTTAGTGGCTTGACGTGGTGGATAGTGCTTTCGGTCAGTGTCGGAGTATTTGTCGTGATGGCAATATTCTCGCTATATATGATGAAGGCCTATGTGGCATATAAGCTCAAACCCATCTACTCGATGGTGCTCTCACGCCACGTTCACACATCTGAGATTGTCGAGGAGATGCAGGACAAGCACGTTGAAAACATATCCGACGAGCTCACCGCGTGGGCTGATGACAACGACAAGGAGATTTCGCGCCTGAAACAGAGCGAGGCCTTCCGCAAGCAGTACCTCGGCAATGTGGCTCACGAGCTTAAAACCCCCATCTTTAATATTCAGGGATACATATCTACACTGCTCGATGGCGGCTTGGAGGATGACCTTATCAACCGCAAGTATCTTGAACGTGCCGAGAAGAGCATTGACCGCCTGATAAACATCGTCAACGACCTCGACACCATCAACAAGCTCGAAAACGATATGAACCGTTTGAAGATGGAGGACTTCGACATCGTCGCACTCGCCAAGGAGATTACCGAGCAGCTTGAAATGGAGGCTGCCAAGCGCAATATCAAGGTATCGGTCAAGGGCGCAAACTCGCTTCCATCGCCATTTAGAGTTATGGCAGACAAACACTTCACAGGTCAGGTGCTTGTAAATCTGATTATCAACTCAATCAACTATGGTAAAGAGGGAGGTAGCACACGCATCCGCTTCCGCGATATGATGGATAAGATTCTCATCGAGGTAGAGGATACAGGTGTAGGTATCTCCAAGGAGGATATGCCACGCGTATTTGAGCGTTTCTACCGTGTGGACAAGGGTCGTTCTCGCGAGAAGGGCGGCACAGGCCTGGGCCTGGCCATTGTAAAGCACATCGTCGAGGCTCACGGCGAGCGCATAACCGTACGCAGCGAGTTGGGCGTAGGTACCACATTCGCCTTCCCCTTGAAGAAGGCCTCAATGACATCATCAAAATAACGTAGTTTTTCGCTTTCGATATGCTGAATAATTTTCTATACATAGTTTGGAACTTCGACCCCGTTATGCTCTCCATAGGAGGTTTTGAAATACGCTACTATGGACTTATGTGGGCTATTACATTCCTGTTGGGCGAGCGTTTCTTTGCCTGGTATACCAAACGCGAAGGCTTTGGCAGTGAGATTGTCGAGACGGGCTTTGTGTGGATAGTGCTTGGTGCCGTACTTGGAGCCCGCATAGGTCACTGCTTGTTTTACGAGTTCTCATACTACATAGCAAAGCCCTGGGCTATCATCACCGAGTTCCGCAACGGCGGTATGGCGAGTCACGGCTCGGCGCTGGGTATGCTGCTCGGTATGTGGATTACCTGCCGCAAGCACAATATGCCTTATGTGTGGTGGCTCGACCGCATTATGATTCCCGTAGCGTTGGGTGGTGCTTTGGTGCGCCTCGGCAACTTGTTCAACTCCGAGATTGTAGGAGAGGTCACAGATCTGCCCTGGGGCTTTAAGTTTATGCGTCTCTACCCCAACATCCCCGTAGAGTGTGTTCCGACACAGCATCCGGCGCAGTTATACGAGGCTGTATGTTACCTTATAACCTTCGCCATTCTGCTCTGGATGTATTACAAGCGTGACGAGGGTCGCAAACGCCCCGGTTTTATGTTTGGCATAGGTCTGGTGGGCATCTTCGTAACACGTCCATTCGTCGAACTTGTAAAGCAGAATCAGGAGGCCTTCGAGGAGGGTATGTCGATGAATATGGGACAGTTGCTGAGCATTCCGTTTATAATTCTTGCTATATATATGATTTGGAACTCCCTCAAAGGACGCTTCCCCGTAGCACAACCACCCAAGCAGACAAAACGAAATAAAAGATAAGAACAATGGTAGGAGAGGTAAATAAGATTATCTACAATATGCTCGTCAGCGGCAGAGGAGTCTATCTGCCCGAGGTCGGGTCGTTGTATGTTGAGCGTCAGGCTGCACGCAAGATTGCCGACAACAAGATGCTGAGTCCACGCAATGCTGTGAACTTCACATCGCAGGAGCAGGCGCCTTCGCTTGTGGAGGAGATTGTCGCCATTGCCAAGTGCGAGCCCGCACAGGCACAAGATATATATGAGCGTTGGCTCTCAAAGACCCGCACCGACAAGACCATCACGATTGAGGGTATAGGCAAGTTGGTGGACAAAAGTTTCACCACCGACGAGAGTCTTATCGCAGTCCTTAACCCTCAGGGCGAAAAGGTGCTTGTGTTGCGCAAGAAAAAGTCACACGCCTGGATATATATCCTCAGCGCTTTGTGTGTGATATTTGCTTTGGGCATATTTGCACTTATAATGTGGGGAGGTCTCATTCCTGAATCTTCCAACACCGCCCCAACCGAGGAGGTTGTAGACTTGCCTGAGCCGACGCCCGTTGTTCAGCAGGACTCTACGCAGCAGGTTGCAGTGACGCCTACGCCTGAGGCTCAGCCTGCGGAGTATGCCTTCTATGTCGTTATGGGCGTATTCAAGGAGGAGGCAAATGCCCAGCGGGCCGTGAAGCAGGTGGAGTCAAATATTGAGGATGCAATGTGTGTGGTACGTCCCTTCAAGGATAAGCATATGGTAACGATATTTGGCAGCAACAAGCGCGCCGACTGTATGACCTACGCCAACGCCTACCGCGACATCTATCCCAATTTGTGGATATACCAAAATAAGTAATGCGCATAGCCGAGAAGATAGGCAAGGCGATAGATTTCTTCTACATTGCGCCTTGGTCGAAGATTCTGCCACAGGAGATATTCCGTTATGGAGTGTGTGGCGGAGCAAATATGGTGCTCGACATTGTGTGGTATTTCCTGATATACCACTACATTGTTGCTGAGCGATATATCGACTTGGGCGTGATGGTCATATCACCTCACATCGCCGCCCTTATAATCGTATTCCCGATTACATTTCTGACGGGTTTCTGGCTCAACCGCAATGTGGCATTCCGTGCCACAGAGTTCGGGCAGGGCAAGCAACTTATACGCTATACACTCTCCGTTGCGGGCTCCGTGCTGCTGAATTATGTATGTATGAAAATCTTTGTCGAAGTGTGTGATATATGGGCTACGCCGGCAAAGGCTCTCACAACCATAATAAGCGTGGCTTACAGCTACCTCGCAGGCAGGTATTTCACCTTTACAAAGTAAGACAAGGTCTGCTTATGGGATAGCAGGCTACTCCCTGCCGTCGCGCAACTTCTGCAACTCATACATCTTGTCGCGGTAGCGTATCGCTGCAAGGAAATCTTGCGACTTGGCTGCACGCTCCATATCCTCGCGTGCCTTATCTATCAACTGATTTAGTTGCTCCCTATCAATCTGAGGCGTAGCATTATACCTGCTCTGAACATCGGCAGCCACTCCATAGTGCTCCTCCTGAATAGGATAGACATTCATATCGGCTGGTCGCTCCATACCCGCCAGCAGCATACTTTGACCCTTACCACTCTTCTTGGCCTGGTTGGGCACCATACCGTGCTCGATGTTATATTTTATCTGCTTCTCGCGGCGGCGGTTACTCTGCTCTATGGTCACACGCATCGAGTCGGAGCAGTTGTCGGCATAGAGGATTACACGTCCGTTTGGATGACGTGCAGCACGGCCTGCCATCTGTGTCAGCGAGCGCACATTACGCAGGAAACCCTCCTTGTCGGCATCCATAATAACCACAAGGCTCACCTCGGGCAAGTCCAGGCCCTCACGCAGAAGATTTACACCTATAAGCACATCGAACACATCGGCACGCATATCTTCCAGAATCTGCACACGCTCCAACGTCTCAACATCCGAGTGGATATATCTGTTGCGGACACCCAGGCGGTCGAAGTAACGCGACAGCTCCTCGGCAAGGCGTTTTGTGATGGTACACACCATAACCTTCTCATTGCTGCGCACCCTTGTCTGTATCTCTTCCAGCAGATCATCTATCTGATTCAATGTATCTCGCACCTCGATAGGTGGGTCTATCAATCCCGTGGGGCGAATGAGCTGCTCGGCAACCAGACCCTCACTCTTTGCCAATTCGTAGTCGGCAGGCGTAGCACTCACATATAAGGCCGTGCGCACCAACGACTCGAACTCACCAAACATCAGAGGCCTGTTATCCTTAGCCGCAGGCAGGCGGAAACCATACTCCACAAGATTCTCCTTGCGGGCTCTGTCGCCGCCATACATAGCGTGCACCTGTGGCAGTGTGACGTGACTCTCGTCAATAATCATCAGGTAGTCCTCGGGGAAGTAATCCAGCAGACAGAAGGGGCGCTCGCCCTCATTTCTGCCGTCAAAATAGCGCGAGTAGTTCTCTATACCCGAGCAGTAACCCAGCTCCTTAATCATTTCGAGGTCATACTCCACCCTTTGTTTTATACGCTGCGCCTCCATAGACCTGCCCTCGCTCTCGAAGAAGGATATGCGCTTGCCGAGGTCCACATATATATGCCCCACCGCCCTGTCTATGCGCTCCTTTGTCGTCACAAACATATTGGCAGGAAACAACGTCACCTCGTCGAGGCTCTCTATGGCTTGTCCGCTCTGAACATCTATGGTCTGTATGGACTCAATCTCGTCATCGAAGAATGTCACGCGGTAGCAGTTGTCACCAAAGGCCGCCATAATATCCACCACATCGCCTCGGGTGCGGAAAGTTGCGGGCGTCAGGTCCAGCTCCGTGCGAGTATACAGAGCCTCCACCAATCGATAGAGGAAGAGCTTGTAACTCAGCGAAGCCCCCACCTTCAAGCGTATCGATGTGGCGTGAAAATCATCGGGGTTGCCTATACCATAAAGACACGACACACTCGACACCACAATCACATCCCTGCGCCCCGACAGCAGTGCCGAGGTTGTGCTGAGTCGCATCTTCTCAATCTCGTCATTTATCGAGAGGTCCTTTTCAATGTATGTGTCAGTGGTGGGCAGATACGCCTCAGGCTGATAGTAATCGTAGTACGACACAAAGTACTCTACCGCATTCTCCGGAAAGAAATTCTTGAACTCGCCATAGAGCTGTGCCGCAAGGGTCTTGTTGTGACTCAGCACTATTGTCGGGCGGTTCAGCCTGGCTATAACGTTAGCCATCGTAAAGGTCTTGCCCGACCCCGTAACTCCCATCAGGGTATTATAACGTCCTCCCCGCTCTATTGATTCAACCAATTGAGCGATAGCCTCGGGTTGGTCACCCATAGGGGCAAAATCTGATACGAGTTTGAAATCCATACTACAAAGATATGTAATAATTCACGATTCGAAATTCAAAATACAAAATTATTACTATATTTGTAGAAATATTGTACCAAAGATGGCTAACGATAGAAATATGAGGAATATCGAGAGTGACCTCGAATTTGAAAACCGCATACGCCCACAGGAGTTATCAACCTTCTCCGGTCAGGATAAGATTGTCGATAACCTGAAAGTGTTCATCAAGGCGGCTCTTATGCGTGGCGACTCTCTCGACCACGTCTTGTTGCACGGCCCTCCGGGACTCGGCAAGACAACCCTTGCAAATATCATTGCTCACGAGATGGGTGCGCAGCTGAAAGTAACCTCGGGTCCCGTGCTGGATAAGCCGGGCGACCTGGCGGGTCTGCTCACAAACCTCGATGCGGGCGATGTGCTCTTCATTGACGAGATTCACCGCCTGAGCCCCATTGTCGAGGAGTATCTCTACTCGGCTATGGAGGACTATAAGATTGACATCGTACTCGACAAAGGCCCCTCGGCGCGCTCCATACAGATTGAGCTTGCTCCATTTACATTGGTAGGAGCAACAACCCGCAGCGGCTTGCTCACCTCGCCTCTGCGCGCACGCTTCGGCATAAACTGCCACCTCGAATACTACGACACCCCCGTTCTGGCGGGTATCGTGAAACGCTCGGCACGCATCCTCGACATATCTATCGACGACGATGCAGCACATGAGGTAGCCCTGCGCTCACGAGGCACACCCCGTATCGCCAATGCCCTGCTGCGCCGCGTACGCGACTTCGCTATGGTCAAGGGCGAAGGACATATAGACCTCGACATAACACGCATTGCGCTGAAAGCGCTCAATATAGACTCTCGCGGTCTGGACCAGATGGATAATAAGATTCTCTCGACCATCATCGAGAAGTTCAAGGGAGGCCCCGTGGGTCTTAACACCATCGCCACCGCTGTCGGCGAGGAGGCTGGCACCATTGAGGATGTGTATGAGCCATTCCTTATCAAGGAGGGCTTTATCAAGCGTACGCCCCGCGGTCGCGAGGCCACCGAGTTGGCATTCTCGCACCTGGGCTTCACGCCCAAGCCCGACGAGGGTATGCTGTTTTAGATAAAATGTATTGACAAAATATTATTTTCAATATAAACCCAATTGCCTATGATTAAATAACAACAAAAAGACATATAAATAAAAGGCGTTAGCTTTTATTCTCTACTTGCGAAACTTGGACACTTTCGTATGATTAACGAGGAATAAAGGTTGATGTACTCGCTGTATATCGGCGTGGGCATTTACTTTATTGTTTCGTTATCAGGTAGTCCAAGACCTCGCAAGTGAACAATAATAGTGTAGTCCGCGCTTTTTTATTGGTCTTCCCCACCCTCCCAAAAGGACTAAACGAGTATAATCAAACTTATAACATTTAACATTATGGTACAAACTAAAAATTTCTGGTCAGATTCTTTAAAAAGTACTTTTATTTTTGTAGCTTTTTGTGCTGGCGTATGTACATATGGATTTCTAAGCCCTGATATAGACATGAATGTTGAGATGCCTATATGGGCAGCAACGACTATCTCAATTGTTGTATGTATTTTATCAGTAGCCGGAGCAATTTGGGTTCACGGATATTGTACACGCTGCCCTCATTGCAGAAAGAAGTATGCTATGGTTAAGCAAAACAAACAAAAAGTAGATACTGATTTTGAACAAAATGCCCAAAACGAGACATATAAGGTAACTACATTCCACACCCATAGAAAATGTAAATACTGCAACGAGGAGGATTATATCGAATCAAAGAAAAAAGATAAGGTAAGATAATTAACTCTGAATAACTTTTGGCTGGTGAACATCATTCATCAGCCATTTTCTTATAATCTATCAGCCTTGTTGCTCGCTTAACTCCCTAAACTCACTAAATTCTCTAACCAGGGCTTCCTGAATCGTTCGCTTAACTTGCCGAGGATTGCCCGTGGCAATCTTATCTCGGCTTCGGTCGGTGGCGGCTCGGCAGAGTGGATATAACGCCCTCAGCTGCTCTTGTGCAATACAACATAGTATATCCCCTCTGCGCTCGCCTGCTGCGACCGTCCTCTGTTGCACAGAGCAGTTAAGCGCACTAACCACAAATTGTAACCCATCATATTTAGGTGGAGGTAGGTAGCCGCCCAAGAGTTGCAAACATATTCCTTTTCTTTCTGCATATAGCACACAATCTTGCTCCTCCGGATTCGGGAAGAGCGACAAGCCCCTCCCTTTGACAAAGGGAGGGGACAGAGGGGAGGGAATGTAAATATAAGTGGCGGCAACCCGCCTCTTCAAGCGGGTCATTGCAAAAGACCCGACCGCTAAACATCTGCAAACGTCTCTCCTAAAAAAGACCACTTATCTGTTATGCATAACAACAAAAAAGTCGGGTCTTTTGCAAGACCCGACTTAAAAAGACAACTACCTACTCTCCCACCTAAATAGGCAGTACCATCGGCGTGAGTGAGCTTAACTTCTCTGTTCGGAATGGGAAGAGGTGGAACCTCACTGCTATAACCA
>JAZUMN010000074.1:0-10803 GCA_045603645.1 Alistipes sp.
ATAAAGATTAATTATGAGACACAATAAGAATTTTAATCACCTTGGCAGACAGGCGGGTCACCGTAAGGCGATGCTTTCAAATATGGCTTCATCGCTCATCCTGCACAAGCGTATCGAGACTACGGTTGCGAAGGCAAAGGCAGTACAGCAGTTCATTGAGCCTCTTGTAACCAAGTCAAAGGAGGATACTACTCACTCACGTCGTGTAGTTTTCTCATACCTCAAACAGAAGGAGGCAGTTACAGAGTTGTTCCGCACAATCGCTCCAAAGATTGCTGAGCGTCCAGGCGGTTACACCCGTATCCTCAAAACAGGTTTCCGTCTTGGCGATGCAGCTGATATGTGCATCATCGAGTTCGTTGACTTCAACGAGGCTTACACATTGGGCACACTGCCTACAACTGAGGAGGTAGCTAAGCCAAAGACACGTCGTTCACGCAAGAAGTCAACTGACGCTGTTGAGGATGCTACCGTTGTAGCAGAGAAGAAGACAAAGGCTCCTAAGGCACCTAAGGCAACCGCTGCTAAGGCAAAGGCTGCTCCTGTGGCTAAGAAGACCAATGTAGGTAAGAAGATGTAATAAGGGAGAAATCGTCTGACGGGGCTCTTTGGGCATCTGCCTTGTCTGAAAAATGCTCATTTACGCCGAGTAAACAGTGTTTTGTCAGCCTTCGAGCAGTTCCAAAATAGCTCCCGTTATACAAAATTTCTTAAAGAGAAAGGGCTGTTCCCCCTCGGGGAGCAGCTCTTTTTTTGGATATGGTTTGGTGCTGCTCGGTCATTAAAGTAGATAATTCCTTTTCAAGAAAAAGAGGTTGTCCAAAAAACTTGTTGGACAACCTCTCTTCTCTTTGAAGTTATGTATGAACGTTGTTAGAAGCGATAGATATATGGGCAGCGGGTGTAGATACCCTTTGTGCCAACCATCTGCTTAAATTGCTGGTACTCATCGTATAGCTCGCACACCTCCGAGTCAGAGATAATGGCCTGGCGCACCTTGGCGCTTGCACCCTGGAAGATAGCCATAAAGCCTGTCAGAGGGTCTGTGTGCTCGACAATCTGGAAGTTGTCGCCCAGCTCCGCCTTATCGACAGCGATGGCGAGGGCGGCATTCAAACCTCCGCAGGTATCCACCAAGCCTATCTGCTGTGCCTGCGTGCCACTCCACACTCTGCCCTCGGCGATATCGAGCACCTTCTCGATGGTGAGGTTACGGCCCTCGGCCACGAGCGATGTGAAACGCTCATATACGCGGTCAACACCCTGCATTATAGCCTTATGCTCGGCACCCGACAGCGGCTCGAAGCCATTGCCTATGCCTGAATGGGCGTTCGTAGATACTTCGTCAAAGGTGATGCCCACCTGCTTCTCCAATGCCTTGCCGAAGTTAGGCAGGATGCCGAACACACCTATCGAGCCCGTGAGGGTCAGGCGGTCAGCCACAATGGCATCGGCAGGTGCCGAGATGTAGTAGCCACCACTTGCGGCGTATGAGCCCATAGATACAATCACAGGCTTCTTGGCCTTCAAGAGCTCCATCTCGCGCCAGATGATATCCGACGCTAAGGCGCTGCCGCCAGGTGAGTTCACACGTACCACAACGGCCTTGATGTCGTCGTCATCGGCCACCGCGCGCACGCTGCGTGCAAAGGTGTAGCCGTAAATCTTGTCATCCGAGCCCTCGCCATCGACGATGTCGCCGTTGGCGTAGAGGATAGCCACCTTGGGGGCTGTAATCTTCTCCACGTCGGGCTGCAATGCCGAGGCGTACTCTTTAAGGGTAACATATTCGGGCTCTTCGATGCCATATTCGGTCTTGAAGTACTCCTCCACCTGGTCGGCATACTTCACGCCATCGACAAACTTATGCTCCACAGCCTGTGCGGGCAATGTCACGGCCAGAGCGTCGGCGAGGCGGTTCAACTCAGCCTTCTCAATGCCGCGAGAAGCGGATACGGCGTCAATAAGTACCGCCCACATATTATCCACCATCTCCTGCATCTGCTTGCGGTTGGCATCCGACATCTTGGTCAGGAAGAAGGGCTCCACAGCACTCTTATACTTGCAGGCCGTAGGACGCAGAATATCGACACTGACGCCCAGCTTGTCTATTAAACCCTTGAAGAAGAGTGTGTTGGCGGTAACACCCACCCACTCGAATGAGCCCTCGGGCTGAATGTACACCTTGTCGGCCACCGAGCTCAGGTAGTAGTTCCACTGTGTATAGATGTCGTTGTATGCCACAACCCACTTGCCGCTCTGCTTGAAATCCTCGATGGCGGTGCGCAGCTCCTCCATAATGTTTATGGTTGTTACGCCTGTGCCGTTGAGGTTGAGGTAGATACCCTTTATGCGGTCGTCATTCTTCGCTGCGTCAATAGCTTTCAGGGCGTTGAACAGGGTCACCTGCGATGCGGGCTCCATTGTGGCGAAGTCGAAGTTTGCCATAGGGGTCTTCGAGGGGGCGTCGGCGATGCCCTCCTTCAAGTCAATCTTCAAGATAGCACTCTCGGGGATGACTGTGGCACCACCCTGAAAGGCTGCCGACATACCTGAGAATACAACAATCCAAAACAGAAATGTCACTACACTGCCTGCAACCACGGCGAGCAGAGCTGCCAGGAATACATTGCCAAAGCTCATACCCTTAGCCTTGGGCTGGGGACGACGTGGCTGTGATTGTGGCTGGGGTGCTGCCTGAGGCGCCTCCGCTGCGGGAGCAGCCTCGATGTTCTTAATCTCTTCCATAATATTCGTTTTTAGTTTATACTCAATGGGGTGCAACCACGGAGGTTTGCTTACGCAAATATAGCGTTTTTTTGCCGCCGTTGTACCTGCTCTGTTATAATAGTCGCAAAAACAGGATAAAAACTACAAAAATACCGATTATTTGAGTATCTTTGTCAAAGCTGGGAAGCGCATTTGTGGCATTATTTGTGGTCGTTACGGCTTTGCGTGGCAGATGTTGCGTGGCAGCTGTTGTGGGGCGGGGCGGATGCTGTTTTGTTGTCGCCTTAATGTTGCCCGACAACAGATGAATGGGGCAGCGGGCTCGGCGGCCATACAATAAAAAGACCATTTTATGCGTTATATAAGCAGAGAAACCATTCAAACAGGAGTGCGTATGAGAAATTTACGTAAGATAATAGCCATAGCAGCGGCTGCCTTTGTGGCGGTGGGCTGCACCACATCATTCTACTCATCGGCAACGAGCAGTGCCTACGACGATATGTATGTAGCGCATAACCGCACGGCAATAGCGCAGAAGCAGCAGGCGGAGGCGGAGGCTCGCCGCGCAGAGGCTGAGGCTCTGCGTGCGCAGTATGAGGCCGAAATAGCACGCCTGGGCGGCACAAGCACCGCTTCAAAGCAGAGGGTCGATGCCGACGGGCTTATTATCGTTGATGACGATGTGCCTACCTACCAGAGCTTCCTGGCCGATGACTACGAGAGTGCCTATGCACGTCGTCTGCTGGGCTTTAAGTCGGCGTCATACAGAATGCCTTCGAGCTACTTCAACCTGCGTTACGGGGGCTCTTACACCTACGTTACCGCCTACGACCCTGCCTTCTACAATATTATGGTGTCGGGCGACCAGGTGTGGGTTGAGCCACGTTACATAACCTCTATGTTCGGAACGTGGGGTGCAACCAACGCTACGGCAATGCTCTACTCGCCTTGGTACTACGGCTGGGGAGGGTGGCACAGCTATGACCCCTGGTACTACTCGTGGTATGGCTATCCCCGCTACTCGTGGGTGGACTGGAACTGGAATATATGCTACGGCGGCGGCTGGGGCGTAAATCTCTGGTGGGGCTGGGGCGGACACTATCACCCCTGGCGTCCATATCATCACCACTACCGTCCTCACCACCCTCACTATCCTCCTCACCACATAGGCGGTGGCTGGTGGCACGGCGATGGTTACGGCACACGTCACGGCGCACCTCGTGTGGTAGGCAACACAAGGCCTGCGGTGAAGCCACAGGGGCAGCCACAGGGCAGACCTCAGGGCACACCTTCACGCACGGGCTCTGTCGTAAACCGTGGCTCAACGGTGCAGACCCCTTACCGCTCACCCATCACGGGCTCAACCTACGGGCAGTCATCACGAGGGGAGTCGAACACCGCGACACAGAACACTACGCAGCGCACAACAAACACCGTGCGCCGAGGGTCGGCAACATATAACGGCAGCGGAGCGGTCACTACGGGCACAACAACTTCTTCATCGCGCAGCGGCAGCGTGTCGAGCCGAGGCACAACTACCTCGTCAAGGAGTGGCAGCGTGCGCTCGGCGGGCACAGGCTCTGCCTCACGCAGCTCGTACAACTCCTCGACAAGCCGCAGCACAAGCTCGTCTAACTCCTCGTCGCGAAGCAGTTACTCCTCAGGCTCCTCATCGCGAAGCAGTTACTCGGGAGGCTATTCGGGTTCTTCAAGCAGGTCGGGCTCAGGCTCGTCGCGTGGCGGACGTTAGCCGAGGAGAGAAGTAAACCGTGGCGGCATAGTGTTTGCCGCCTAAGCCTTAAAAAATATGCAGATATGAACAGGATAACAAAGATAATAGCCGTGGCAGCAGCCCTGCTGGCTCTGGGTACGGCGCAGGCACAATATAAGTATGGTGGTGCTATGATGGACCACGATGGTGTGATGAGCAGCGATATATTCTCTCTCACGCAGCAGAACTTCGGCTTTGGCACAGCCCGCTCGATGGGTATGGCGGGAGCCTTCACATCGCTTGGCGCCGATATGGCCTCTATGAGCCTGAACCCTGCGGGTCTGGGTATGTACCGCTCGAATGACTTTTCGTTCTCGCCCCTGATGGGCTTTCAGAGCGCCGACAACAGCGCCGTGAACTGGGGTGATAACAAGCAGAGCCGCTTTGCGGTGAGCAACTTAGGCATTGCGCTTAACATCTACGAGAGCAGCAGCACACGCCTTACGAGCCTTACGCTGGGTCTTGGCTATAACCGCATTGCCGACCTGAACTATCGTTACGGCTTCTCGTCAGCGAGCGAGCCTTCGGTTGCGCCCCTGCGCTCTATTGCCGATGTCTTTACGCTGATGATGGGGCAGAGCGGACTCTTTCCCGAGGGGGATAATTTCCTGCCTTCTGACGACTATCGCTACGCCTACTATTGGGGTGGCATATTGGCATATAACGGCGAGCTGCTGGATGTGGGCGAGGATGAATTTGGCAAGTTCTACACCACAGCAGACCGCATAGGTGCAAATGCCGGCATCGGTCACACGGTGCAGATGCAGAGCCGTGGCTCAATAGGCGAGTACGATATTGCGCTGGGTATGAACTTCGACAGCAAGCTGTATGTGGGCTTCACGGTAGGCATACAGAGCGTGAATTGGAAGCAGCAGATGTACTATGGCGAGGACTACCTCTACGATGGTGCGACACCTGTCTATGCTGACGGAACACCCCTGGCACGCCCTGCCAAGTGGATGGACTATGGTCAGAGTGCGAGGCTCAGTGGCACGGGCATAAACTTCAAGGCGGGCGTTGTCTATCGCCCTGTGGAGGCTCTGCGCCTGGGTATGGCCATACATACGCCTACCTACTATGCGTTGGAGCGCAGCTATCAGGCCTCTATGGCTACCAACTTCTACGCGGGCGAGACGACACCTTCGCTCGATGACTATGGCGAGAATACCTGGGACTTCTCATCTCCCACACGCCTGATGTTGGGTGCCTCATACGCCTTTGGTCGCTTTGCTGTGGTCTCTGTCGATTATGAACGCGACTGGTATAACGGCATAAGGATGAAGAATATTCCTGCGGGCTTCGACCTTGGAAAGGACGACTACCGCCGAGAGTTCAAGTCCAACTACAAGGGCTCGAACATAGTGCGTGTGGGTGCCGAGATAAAGCCTGTGCCTATGCTTGCGCTGCGTGCAGGCTATGGTGTCGCGGCGGGTGCGCTGCGAGAGGATAAGAGCCTCTATTTCAATGCTCCACAGACCTACAAGACAATCTGCATCTCGGCGGGTGTGGGTGTAGCTTTGGGCTCTACGACCATAGACCTTGCCTACCAGAACATTCTTAGCAAGCAGGCCGGGTATATGCTCTTCTACGCTATGGATGAGGCGGGTATTTTCGACACAGCCAGTCCCATCTATCGCACCGACCTCAGCCGCAATTACTTCACCCTTACGATAGGATACAGATTTTAATTGGCTGTGGCAGTAAAAAAATAGTCCTAAACAGACGCTATTAAATAAAAAATGGTTACTTTTGTCCTTTGGGACAGAAGTGACCATTTTTAATTCAAAATTCAGAATTCAAAATTCAAAATTGAGGTTGGGTTAGGATGTTGCGATTTTGAATTACGTGGCACTATTTGTAGGAAGATATAAGTTCAGGATAGTTGCACCTGCGATTGAGCGATGTGCGATGCGGGCAACAGCAGAGTTGCAGTCGGCACTTGTTGCAGAGGTAAAAGTAATTTTGAATTATGAATTATGAATTTTGAATTGAAAAGATATGGCAGTAGAACTTAAAGATTTAACCAAAGTAGAGGAGAACTACTCTAAATGGTACAACGAGCTTGTGGTGAAGGCAGGCTTGGCAGAGAACTCGGCTGTAAGGGGATGTATGGTCATCAAGCCTTACGGCTATGCTATTTGGGAGAAGATGCAGCGCGTGCTGGACGATATGTTCAAGGCTACGGGGCACGAGAACGCCTACTTCCCGCTCTTCATTCCCAAGTCATTCTTCTCGCGCGAGGCTAACCACGTTGAGGGCTTTGCCAAGGAGTGTGCCGTGGTTACACATTACCGCCTGATGAACGACCCCGAGGGTAAGGGTATCGTTGTGGACCCTGAGGCTCGCTTGGAGGAGGAGCTTATCGTGCGTCCTACGTCGGAGACCATCATCTGGAACACATACAAGAATTGGATTACCTCATACCGCGACCTGCCCATCCTTTGCAACCAGTGGGCTAATGTGGTGCGCTGGGAGATGCGTACGCGTCTGTTCCTGCGCACGGCGGAGTTCCTCTGGCAGGAGGGTCACACGGCTCACGCCACACGCGAGGAGGCCGAGGCCGAGGCATTGAAGATGGTGCACGTCTACGAAAAGTTCGCGCAGGAGTATATGGGTGTGCCCGTTGTTGTGGGTCACAAGTCGCCCAACGAGCGCTTCGCAGGCGCCGAGGATACTCTCACCATCGAGGCTCTGATGCAGGACGGTAAGGCGTTGCAGAGTGGTACGTCACACTTCCTGGGTCAGAACTTCGCCAAGGCTTTTGATGTTACCTACACCACCAAGGAGGGTAAGCAGGAGTATGTGTGGGCTACGTCGTGGGGTGTCTCTACCCGCCTTATGGGTGCTTTGATTATGGCCCATTCGGACAACAACGGCCTGGTGCTGCCTCCAAAGCTCGCTCCTATACAGGTGGCTATGGTGCCTATCTACAAGGGCGACGAGCAGCTCAGGGAGATGACCGAGAAGTTGGAGTCTATCGCCGAGGCGTTGCGTGCCAAGGGCATCTCCGTGAAGGTCGATGCTCGCGACAATGTGCGCTCGGGCTTTAAGTTCGCCGAGTATGAGTTGAAGGGTGTGCCTGTGCGCCTGGCGTTGGGCCCTCGTGACTTGCAGAATGGCACTATTGAGGTGGCACGCCGTGACACGCTGAGCAAGGAGGTGTGCTCGCAGGAGGGTATCGTGGAGCATATAGCTCAGTTGCTCGACCAGATTCAGGATAACATCTTTAAGAAGGCTCTCGCGTTCCGTGACTCGATGATTACCGAGGTTAATACATGGGAGGAGTTCATCGACGTGCTGGATAACAAGGGCGGCTTTGTGTCGGCTCACTGGGACGGCACGCCTGAGACCGAGGTGGCTATCAAGGAGGCTACCAAGGCAACCATCCGCTGCATACCTCTGGATGCGAAGGAGGAGGAGGGCAAGTGCATCTTCACGGGCAAGCCTTCGAAGTGCCGCGTTCTCTTTGCGAGAAGTTACTAATATGATTTTTAGATAAGAATACCTATGGCAGATAATTCAATACTATTGCGTCTTGACGGTCTGAAACTCAAATACGAGGAGACGGGTCAGAAACTCACCGACCCCGAGGTTATTGCCGACGTGAAGCAGTTTGTGCAGCTCACGAAGGAGTACAAGGAGTTGGAGCCTATCATCGAGACATCGGAGCGCTACCGCACAGCCCTGGCGAACCTTGCCGAGGCTAAGGATATCCTCGCTAACGACAAGGATGAGGAGATGCGCGAGATGGCGCGTATGGAGATTGCCGAGTTGGAGCCACAGTTGGAGAAGATGGAGGAGGATATCAAGCTCCTGCTCATCCCCAAGGACCCTCAGGACGACAAGAACGCCATTCTCGAAATCCGTGGTGGCACGGGAGGTGACGAGGCGGCTATCTTCGCCGGCGACCTGCTCAGGATGTACACCAAGTATATCGAATCTAAGGGGTGGCGTTACGAGATTACATCCTTCTCGGACGGTGCTGCGGGCGGCTACAAGGAGGTTGTGCTGAAAGTTACGGGTCAGAGCGTCTATGGAACGCTTAAATATGAGTCGGGCGTGCACCGTGTGCAGCGTGTGCCCCAGACCGAGACGCAGGGACGTGTGCACACTTCTGCGGCGTCGGTTGCTGTGCTTCCCGAGGCTGAGGAGTTCGATGTGGAGATATCGATGAACGACATCCGCAAGGATATATTCTGTGCTTCGGGTCCCGGAGGTCAGTCGGTCAACACCACCTACTCGGCCATACGCCTTACGCACATCCCTACGGGCATTGTGGTGCAGTGTCAGGACCAGAAGTCGCAGCTGAAAAACTTCGACAAGGCCTTCGAGGAGTTGCGTACGCGTGTCTTTAACCTCGAATACTCGAAGTACCTCGACGAGATAGCCTCTAAGCGTAAGACTATGGTATCTACGGGCGACAGGTCTGCCAAGATTCGTACCTACAACTACCCTCAGGGACGTATCACCGACCACCGCATCAACTACACCATCTACAACCTCTCGGCGTTTATGGATGGCGACATTCAGGACTGCATCGACCACCTTATCGTTGCCGAGAATGCCGAGCGTTTGAAGGAGAGTGAACTCTAACCCCTGCGTGTGAGGGAG
Organism: Alistipes sp.; assembly: GCA_045603645.1. Taxonomy (GTDB): domain Bacteria; phylum Bacteroidota; class Bacteroidia; order Bacteroidales; family Rikenellaceae; genus Alistipes. The sequence continues at coordinate 9,113 of JAZUMN010000074.1, forward strand.
AGGGCACTGCCTCCTGCGTGTGAGGGAGTGCGAATGTAATACTTTGCGCTTGAAGGAGGGCAAACCGTAATACCTTATTTATATTCGGAATTATACAGTTTAGTGTTGCTCAGTCATTGCGAGGAGGACAAAGTCCGACGTGGCAATCTCCTATGATGAATGATGTGGAGGATTAATCCACCGCAAGGGTGGCTTTTCACCGCCTCGGCTCGGCAAAGTCTGCAAGTAGCCTCTGCTCTCGCCTTAATGGCGGCGGTCCCACGCTCGTTATACTCGCTCGGAATGACAAATGTTTTACAACATTCAAGTAGATAATTCCGTTTAATTTATATTATAAGTATAAGGCTGCTGACCGTGAGGTTGGCAGCTTTTTTCTTTTTCCTCTTTTTCCTCTTTTTTCTTTTCCCTTATCTGTTTTTTGGTCGTTTTGTACAATTTGTGGTCTTTTTGTGCGGGGGGGGGCAAAAAATCTATTGCCGAGAAAGCGATTTTCGGGAATTTATGTTTAACTTGCAGTAACGTATCCCGTAAAAAACGGCGTGCGCCACGCAAATGCGTCCTGCGTGCGGGTCGCATTTTAGCAGAGCAAACAACTTTTATAACTTAATTATTTAATAACTAAACCTTTTGCAACATGAAAAGATTTTTGATTTCAATGGCTGCACTTCTTGCAGTTGTAGGTTGTGCTGAGGACGAGAATCTCACACCTGCGCCTCCACAGGAGCCAGATCCAGAACCCGAAGTTCCCGTTGTGGATACTACTGTTCCTGAGTTCCAGGTAAGCATCGAGACTCCCCGCGTATCTCTTGTCGAGGGCGAGGAGGACTACCAGATTGCCTGGGATGCTGATGACTTTGTAACCGTATTCTTCAACGATGGCGGTAACTCAAAGTATAAGTTCGTAGGCGAGGATGGTGCCACTGCCGGCAAGATAGAAGCTGCTGATGCCAAGGAGGGTACAAAGCTCGAGAACTACTATGCTGTTTATCCTTACAACGAGGCTACAACTCTCGAAGGCGATGTTGTCTCTTTGACACTTCCTGCCGAGCAGGCTTATGTTGAGGGTACATTCGCTCCTGGTGTTAATACAATGGTTGCTACTGCTACCGGTGAGGAGAAGAACGAGATGGTATTCGAGAACGTATGCGGTTACATCCGTGTAAATGTTTACGGTGACACATCTGTATCTACCATCACTTTGCAGGGCAAGGGCGAAGAGGCTTTGTCAGGTGCTGCTGCCTACAATATGGCTGAGGGTACTTTGGCTATCTCAAACGAGGGTGGCAAGACCATCACCCTGAACTGTGGCGAGGGCGTAGCTTTGGGTGCTACCGAGGCTGAGGCTAAGTCATTCTGGTTGGTTGTTCCTCCTGTGACATTTGCTCAGGGTTACACAATCACTGTTGCCGACGCTCAGGAGCATACAGTTGAGATCGAGTCTGAGGCTGTAACTATCGAGGGCAATGCTATCTCTACGATAGCTGTCGAGTTCAAGACTATCCCCGATCCAGAGCCTGTTACATATCTCTTCGATGCTCAGTTCAACGATAATGGTACTGTAACCGATAAGGGTAAGTTTGGTTTGAATGTTCAGAAGATGGATCACGCTGATGTTACAGCGAACTACTTGCAGGTTTATGAGAACAACGGAGCATATGTATCTCGTTCATTGTGGCAGCCTTCTGACCAGG
>JAZUMN010000075.1:0-3633 GCA_045603645.1 Alistipes sp.
TTGCTCCACCAAAGGCGGTCGTGAACCGCACTTTTTTGCGTTTTTGGGGAAAATAAAAAATCCCGATTTTCGTTGAAAATCAGGATTTTACGTTGTTTTGCTTTTCTTTGCTGTGGTGCCACCAGGAATCGAACCGGGGACACAAGGATTTTCAGTCCTTTGCTCTACCAACTGAGCTATGGCACCATCATTTATACGCTTCGCGTCTTAAAGCGAGTGCAAATATAGAGCATTTTTTCTTTCCGTGCAAATATTTTATAAAAAAATTCAAAATTTATCTTAAAATATATCACCCTGACGTTACAACCATCTAATTGTCAGCAAGTAGCAATAACACATCTATATTACCCAATCGCAGCACAAAATCAAACATAGCTCCGACATACATTTTGGGCGCAGAATTTGCAGCAGTTGCCGTGCACATTAAAACTAAACACTATGAAACGTATCTTTATTCTATTTTCCATCTGCTCGCTCCTTGCCGTGGGTTGCGACGAGGATGAGGGCAACGTACCTAACGGAGCAGACATTATTGAGTACATCTCAACCGACGGGCTTATAGTGACCCCCACATCGCCCAACGGCTTTGGGGCACGCCTGCTGTCGAATACCTACCAGCAGGGCGAGGGCACAATGACATTCAGCAGCACCGTGACAGCCATAGGCTATCAGGCTTTTCTTAACTGCACCACGTTGCAGGCTGTAATCATACCCAACCGTGTGCGCACCATTAACGAGAAGGCTTTCAGCGGATGTGAAAACTTGGTTGAGGTGGCTATACCTAGCAGCCTCACCGACGTAGGCGACAGCGCCTTTGCCTACTGCGACAACTTGGGGGCATTCTTTGGACAGATGGCAACCGAAGATGGGCGCTGCCTGGTTGTGCGTGGCTCCTTGGAGGCCTTTGCTCCGGCAGGCATTACGACCTACACCATCCCTCCGATTGTTGATGAGATTGGTGGCGGAGCTTTCGAGGGGTGCGAGGCGCTAACAAGCATATCTATCCCCGCTACTGTGAATGAGATTGACGAGCGAGCCTTTGCCTACTGTCTGTTGCTTGCGAGCGTTGATATACCCGCAGGGGTCAGCGAGATAAGCCTCTCAACCTTTGAGGGGTGCACGGCACTTGCAAGCATCCTCCTGCCCGCCTCTATTACCGAAATCGAGGAGTCGGCATTCAAGGGCTGCACTGCCTTGCAAAGCATCTACTGCGCTGCCACAACGCCTCCACGCATCGCCGCCGCTACCTTTGACAATGTAGCCTCCGACGCTACGATATATGTCCCCACAGCCTCGGTGGAGGCTTACAAGGCCGCAGCAGTGTGGAGCACCTACTCCTCGAAGATTGCAGGATATGACTTTTAGAGACAGAAAGAAGCTGTCTAACAAGGCTACTTTGTCGTTAAGCTTGCCTCGAAAATCCTCATTTACGCCAGGTAAACTGCGGTTTTCGAGTCTGCGCAAGCCTAAAATTAGCTCTTGTTATACAACTTCAAGCAAAAGAGGTTGTCCTTCAAATTTTGTTGGACAACCTCCTCTATTACATAGTATTATCCACTCCCGCTAAAAGTTGTAGCCGACGATATCGGCTGCATATTTTTGCCAGCCATTTGCTGCCTTATATGCCTCAACAGATGCCGCAGGAACATAAATCTTGCGTCCCTCGGCATTGTTCTCAAACATCTCATCGCCATTGGACGGAGGTGTAACGACCTTGCAATATACTGTTTTGAGTGATGTACAGCCCATAAATGCCGCCCACCCCACCTCGGTAACGCGTGCAGGTATGGTTACGCTTATAAGTGACGAGCAACCGCTGAATGCCTCCTCTCCAATATGCAAAACATCGATTTCAACCAGCTGAACCCTGGTGACAGTCATATCTGTCAGCGACGTGCAACCCATAAATGCCGAGTCGCCAATCGAAGTGACACTCAACGGAAGAGTGATATTTTTCAGTGATGTGCAGGCTCGAAACGCATTTCCCCCTATTATCTTTACACCCTCGGGCAAAGTAGCACTAACAAGCGATGAACAGAAGCAGAAGGCATAATCTCCAATCGTAGTTACACCGTTGGGGATAATTACACTCTGCAACGCTTCGCTATATCTGAAAGCGCCTCTTTTAATCTCAACAAGACCATCAGGAAGGGCTACGCTTGCCAGTGCCGTGCAATCAAAGAAGGCATCCTCACCTATCGAGGTAACGCCCTCGGGGATGACAATACCCGTAAGCGACGAGCACTTCTCAAATGCGCGGTCTCCCACCAACGTAACAGGGTTATCGAAGGTCATAACACCCTGACCGTTCGCATACTCATTCGAGAGAAGCGTTGCACCAAACACATCTGCTGCCGCAGAGTTGGGCGATAGCGCCTTACCGTCGGATGTAGTATAATAAATTGTATTGGGGGCTATGTCGCTGCTCGCCTTGTCTGCCGCAGCGTCTGATTGCTCAACCTGAGCTCCTCTGCTGCCAAGGTCACCGCCATCGCCACCATAAACATCTTCAACGCCCGATTCGCAAGCCGAGAATATCATTCCCACAGCTGCAAGTAAAAGAGAAAACTTCCTCATAGTAATATATTTTAGGTATGTACATTTCTACACTCCTACAAAGTTAAAAAACTTTTGATTTGATTGCACGGTTTTTATTATTTTTTTTGCAAATACACCAACGCTTTAATCTGTAATTCCGAAATTTATTGTACATTTGTATCAAGTGAACCAACTAATAACGACCACTATGAGAAAGATTATCTACATTTTTGCGGCTATGCTATTGGCCACAGGATGTTGCAACGGGCAGAGATGTTGCGACAGGGAGTGCTGTGAGGAGTCTTCAAATCCCGTAATAGAGACTATTATGGCGCGTCGCAGCATACGCAAATACACCGATAAGGCTGTGCCACGCGAGTTACTCGACAAGATTGCAGAGTGCGGCATAAACGCCCCCAACGGAATGAATGCCCAGCAGTGGGAGGTGCGCATCGTGGATAATCCCGAATGGTTGAAATCAATCACCGAGGCTCAGCGCAAGGCTACCGAGGGGACACCCTTAGCCAAGCAGATGGATGACCCTGCGCTGAAAAACATATTCCGCAATGCCCCCGCCGTAATATTTATTGCGCACAAACCGGGGCGCTGCACTCAGGTAGATTGCGGACTTATGGCAGGCAATATGATTCTTACAGCACAGTCGTTAGGGCTTGGCTCGATATGTATGATGGGGCCTTTGGCCATCTTCTCAAAGCCCGAGGGTGAGCCCTTCCTGCGTTCTCTCAACCTCAGCGACGGGTATCAGCTACTGCTCTGCGTAGGCATCGGCTATGCCGACGAGCAACCCGAGGCACGCCCCCGCAACAAGGATGTTGTGAAGTATGTGGAGTAACAGATAATTGCCTCTCGCAGATAATTGCCTCTCGCAGATGATTACCCTCAACCATAAGAAAGATTGTTGCGGATGCGGTGCTTGTGTGCAGATATGCCCCAGGCAATGCATAAGTATGTCTGCGGACAATGAGGGATTTTTGTACCCTCTTGCAGATAGTGCAATATGCATTGATTGCGGTCTGTGCGAGAAGGTATGCCCCGTCATCAATCAGGCCGAGCCGAGAGAGCCGATAGCGGTTT
>JAZUMN010000076.1:0-17044 GCA_045603645.1 Alistipes sp.
CCGAGAGAGCCGATAGCGGTTTATGCTGCGAAGAACAAAAACGAAGATATACGATTAAAGAGTTCATCGGGAGGCGTGTTTACTCTTCTTGCCGAGGCGGTTATCGCTGCGGGCGGTGTTGTGTTTGGCGCAAAGTTTGACACCGGGTGGGATGTTGTTCACGACTACACCGAAACAGTTGATGGCTTGCAGGCTTTTCGTGGCAGTAAGTATGTTCAGAGCACAATAGGGAATAACTTTAATACAGCAAAGCAATTCTTAACTGAGGGTCGTGAGGTCCTATTTTCGGGCACGCCCTGCCAGATTGCGGGACTCAGGAAATTCTTGCGCAAGGAGTATGCAAACCTTCTGACCATTGAGGTTGTCTGTCACGGAGTTCCTAGCCCGCAGGTTTGGCGTAATTATCTTGATTACAAATGCGCAAAGCATCACAACAAGGGGGGGGGTGCGCGACCGACAATAACAAATATCTCGTTCAGGGATAAAACTAACGGCTGGAAATTGTATGGGGTGAAGTTCGGTTACCAGGCCAATTACGAAATTACGCCATTCAACCGAGAACCGTATATGAGGGGTTTTCTAAAAGATTTATACCTTCGCCCGTCGTGCCACGATTGCGCAGCTCGTCAGGGCAAGAGTGGCGCCGACATCACCATTGCCGATTATTGGGGAATACAAACCACGCACCCCGAATTTGACGACAACAAAGGTGTGAGTGCAGTGCTGATAAATACGGACAAGGGGTTGACTGCCTACAAAACCATCCTGTCGCAGACCGAAAGCATTGCCTCAGACTACGAAAATATCATTCAACACAACCCTTGTGTAGTCGTCAGCAAGCCGGAGCCTCGGCAGCGGGATGAATTTTGGCAACGATTTAATAAGGTGGGCATTAGTGCCATATCGGAGATATTGCCTTCCAGCAAATACGACAAACTACTGCGTTCAATAAAACGATTTATGCAACGCATAACACAACAAAACTGAGATAATGAAGGTAGGCATTATTACACAGCCTCTACTGGGTAATTATGGAGGCATTCTGCAAAACTACGCCCTGCAACAGGTATTACTGCGCTTAGGTCATACGCCTCAGACGATTGACTATGCGATGACCAATTCAACGGGTCGTTACCTGCGTCACAGCCTGAAATACGGGTTACGCAAGATGTTGGGGCGCCTTCATCCGGGGGAGCAACCTCCCGCACGGCTAAGGCTTCGCAACAGAATAATAGATGAGTTTGTAAGATCAAACATCAACCTAACCTAACCCACCCCACAACACGACACACCGCCGACATTGTCACCCAAGCAGGCTATGAGGCTTTAGTGGTGGGCAGTGACCAGGTGTGGCGACCCAGATTCAACCCCCATATTGAGGATATGTACTTTGAATTTGCAGAGACCTTCAATCTTCGACGCATAGCATATGCTGCATCATTTGGAGTCGATGAGTGGGAGATGGATGCGCAACAGACGCTGCGCTGCAAAACCTTAGCGGCAAAATTTGATTCTATATCTGTCAGAGAGAAGTCGGGCGAGGAGCTGTGCCGCAACTATCTGGGTGTTGAGGCCACTGCGGTGCTTGACCCCACACTGCTGCTCAATGCCACCGACTACAAGCAAGTATGCGAGCATATCCCTCAGGTCAAAGAGCCTGTATTGGCTGTATATATTCTAAGGTCACACAAGAAGCAGGTTAAGGAGGACAACTTGTTTATCCAGAAGATAGCCCAACAACGCGGCTTGAAGATAAAATATTTCTCTGCCGACACCTCGAAGATGATGTCTATTCCCGAGTGGCTGGCTACGTTCCGCGATGCCGAGATGGTTATCACAAACTCATTTCACGGAACAGTATTTTCAATCCTGAACCACAAAGAGTTCCTGACGCTGAAAAACGACAGCCGAGGTGCGGCACGTCTGAACACACTGTTGGGTGAGCTGGGGCTTTCAGAGAGGTTTGTATCACCAAATCATTACGCCCCACAACACATCAGCCCCATAAACTACGAAGAGGTTGATGGCAGATTGGATGCCTTGCGACAGCACTCAATACGGTTTTTGCAGGAGGCATTAGAAAATAAATAGTATATTTTTATGCTGAAATTTTGTTTTATCGGGCATTTATAATATATTTGTAGCCGAAATAAATAACGAACTAAGTATGGGCTTCTTCTTTTATAAGCGATTTTACTATTACCGCCCAAGCGGTCAGGAGGTCGTGTGCTAAATGAAGAACATTCATAGAGTATTATAACTATCCTGACCGCAACATCTGTGGTTGGGATTTTTTATTAAAGATATGCTTAAAATCGCAATACAAGGCTACCAGGCAAGTTTCCACCATATTGCCGCCAACAAATACTTCGGCAGCGACCGCATTGAGATTATGCCGTGCGACACGTTCCGCCGTGTTGCCGCAGCCGTCAAAAGTGGCGAGGCTGATATGGGACTTATGGCAATAGAGAACTCCATCGCAGGCTCGATAATACCCAATTACAGCATCCTGCAAGACGAAAACCTGCAAGTAGCGGGCGAGGTGTATCTGCCCATCAAGCAGAACCTTATGGTGCTGCCCGATGTGGAGTTGGAGGATATCAGGGAGGTGGAGTCGCACTCGATGGCTCTGTTGCAGTGCATAGAGTACCTTGACGAGCACCCCTGGAAGTTAATCGAGAGCGAGGACACGGCTCTTAGCGCACAGCATATTGCAGAAAATGGCCTGCGTCACACCGCAGCCATAGCGAGCGAGCTGGCTGCTGAGATGTACGGGTTGAAGATTATAGCCCCCGAGATAAACACCAACAAGAGCAACTACACCCGTTTTATGGTACTGAAACGCTACGACCATAATATGGATAAGAATGCCAACAAAGCATCGCTCTACTTCAAGACCAACCACGAGGAGGGCTCACTGCTCAGGGCTTTGAGTGCTTTGGAGGGCATAAACCTCTCGAAGTTGCAGTCCTACCCTATTCCGAGCGAACCCTGGCACTATATGTTCCACATCGACTTGGAGTTCAAGTGTTTGGATGACTACATACGCAACCTCGACAGGCTGCACTCGGTCACCGAGGAGATACACGTCTATGGAGTATATCGTAATGGAAGATAAGAAGAATTAAATAATTAAATAATAACTAATTACAAACAACTATGACAAAGGTAACTATCGCTCCTTCGCATCGTATGGATAGCATCAAGGAGTATTACTTCTCTAAGAAGAATCGTGAAATCGCAGAGCTCCGCAAGGCTGGCCGCGACATTATCTCACTCGGTATCGGCAGCCCCGATATGCCACCCGCACAGGCTGTTATCGACCGTCTGGCCAAGGAGGCACAGCGTCCCGACGTACACGCTTATCAGCCATACAACGGTAGCGAGCTGCTGCGCAAGGCTTATGCCGACTGGTACGAGAAATGGTACAACGTAAAGCTCGACCCCAAGAGCGAGGTATTACCACTTTTGGGCTCAAAGGAGGGTATTATGCACATCTGTATGGCATTCCTCGATGCGGGCGACAAGGTGTTGGTACCAAACCCAGGCTACCCCACTTACCGTGCTGCCGTGACGCTGGCAGGTGGCGAGGTGTTGGAGTATCGTCTTAACGCCGAGAACGGCTTCTACCCTAACTTCGAGGAGATTGAGAAGGAGGATTTGAGCAAGGTCAAGCTGATGTTTGTGAACTACCCCAATATGCCAACAGGAACACACCCCACAGTGGAGTTGTTCGAGAAGTTGGTTGCCTTCGCCGGCAAGCATAACATCCTGTTGGTACACGACAACCCATACAGCTTCGTACGTAACAACCTCCAACTCTCTATACTCTCTATCCCAGGTGCCTGGGACGTAGCCATTGAGATGAACTCAACAAGTAAGGGTCACTCTATGGCAGGCTGGCGTGTAGGTGTTGTGGCAGGTCGTGCCGACATCCTGAGCGACATCCTTCGCTTTAAGTCAAATATGGACTCAGGTATGTTCTACCCCGTACAGGCTGCGGCTGCCGAGGCGTTGGCTTTGGATATGGAGTGGTTTGACGAACTTAACAAGACATACTACGAGCGTGAGGCTCACGGCTACGCACTTCTGGATGCACTTGGCTGCGACTACGTTAAGGGTCAGGCAGGTCTGTTCGTATGGGCTGCTATGCCAAAGGATTTCGAGGGCGACTGCTTCGCATTCTCGGACAAGGTACTCAACGAGTGCGACGTATTCGTAACCCCTGGTGGCATCTTCGGCTCGGAGGGTACAAAGTACATCCGCATCTCGCTTTGTATGCCTGCGGCTCGTTTGGCTGAGGCAGCAGAGCGCGTAAAGAGTCGTTTTGTAAAGTAATTACAGGATGAAGAACGTAACCATCATAGGTTTGGGTCTTATCGGCGGCTCGTTGGGTCTTAGCCTTAAAGACAAGAGTCTCTGCGACTGCGTTATGGGCATCGAGCATTCTGAACAGAGTGCTCGACGTGCCCTCGAACTCGGATTGGCGGATTGCATCACGACACTTGACGAGGCTCTTGAAAAGAGCGACCTCATAGTGCTTGCTACACCCGTAGATACCATCCCCACCCTCGCAGTGAAGATTCTCAACCGCATACGTCCCGACCAGATATTGATGGATATGGGCTCCACCAAGCAGGAGTTGTGTGAACTTACCGCCATGCACCCCAACCGAGGTCGCCTGGTGGCCACACACCCTATGTGGGGTACAGAGCATAGCGGTCCCGAGGCTGCCGTACACGGTGCTTTCGAGTCTCGCACGGTAGTCATCTGCGAGAAGAACTCTTCCGATGCAGATGCTCTGCACACCATCGAGCAGCTGTACTCCAAGCTCGGTATGCCCATAAAGTATATGAGTGCCGAGGAGCAGGATATGCACTGTGCCTATGTGTCGCACATTTCGCACATCACATCCTTTGCCCTGGCGCTAACAGTTTTAGAGAAGGAGCGCGAGGAGGAGCACATCTTCGACCTAGCTGCGGGAGGTTTCGAGAGCACGGTGCGCCTGGCGAAGAGTCTGCCCCAGACGTGGGCACCCATCTTCTTGGAGAACAAGTACAATGTGCTTGACGTGTTGCGCGAGCATATTCACCAGCTCCAAATCCTGCGCCGTATGATTGAAAAAGATGACCGTCAGGGTCTTGTGGAGGCTATGCAGAAGGCCAACAAGATTCGCGAGATATTGAAATAACAGCGGGCACACAGTCCAAATTAGGTTTTAGGAAATATGGGAAACTTCAAACTTGGGGCAAAGCGTCCCCTTATAATCGCAGGCCCTTGCAGTGCCGAGACACGCGAGCAGACCGTAGAGACTGCCATGCAACTTGCACGCTCAGGCCGCGTAGATGTACTTAGAGCAGGAACATGGAAGCCACGCACCAAGCCCGGCTCATTTGAGGGTGTGGGCGAGATAGGTATCGAGTGGCTCAACGAGGTTAAGCAGGCAACAGGCATACCCATTGCCGTTGAGGTTGCCAACCGCACACACGTTGAGATAGCTCTGAAACACGGTGTCGATATTCTGTGGATTGGAGCACGCACCACAGTATCGCCCTTTGCCATTCAGGAGATTGCCGAGGCATTGCACGGCAACGAGGATATCACGGTGCTCATCAAGAACCCTATGACGCCCGACATCAACCTTTGGGAGGGTGCCGTCAAGCGTTTTCTGAATGAGGGTGTCAAGGAGGAAAATATAGGTCTTATACACCGCGGCTTCTCATACTTCGGACACAGCAAGTATCGCAACCCACCTATGTGGCATATGCTCTTCGATATGCGTAGTCGCTTCCCCGATATGATGATGATATGCGACCCATCGCACATCTGCGGCTGCCGTCCTCTCCTGTACGGCATATCGCAGCAGGCTGCCGACCTCTGCTTCGACGGCTTGATGATTGAGAGCCACATAGAGCCCGACAAGGCGTGGAGCGACGCTTCACAGCAGCTAACGCCTCAGGATTGCATCACTATGATTGACAATGTGATGTGGCGCGCCAAGACAGCCAACGACCCCGAGTTCAACGACGAGCTCAAACTGTGCCGTCAGCAGATTGACCAGATAGACTCCGAGATATTCGACCTTCTGAGTCAGCGTATGCAGACCGCCGACAAGATTGGCCGCATAAAGAAGGCTAACAATGTAGCCATTTTGCAGAGCACCCGCTGGGAGGACATCTGCCGCCGTATGCTCTCAATGACCCGCGGTATGGGTCTTAGCGAGGAGTTTGTGCGCACCGTTTTGGAGGCTATTCACCTTGAAAGTATCAACCGCCAGAATGAGATAATGAACTCAAAGTAGTTATATGCTACATATAAAAAAATCGGATTTATCTACTTTGATGTTGTAAAACATTTGTCATTCCGAAGGAGCGTAAGCGACTGTGGGAATCTCCTTGCTTGAAGATATGTAGGAGATTGCCACGGCTTGTACCAAGCCCCGCAATGACTAGGCAACACTAAACTATATATTTCCGAAAAAAACTAACCTCACCCAATCGGATGAGGTTAGTTTTTTTTATAGTCAATGCTACCTATTAAGCAACGGCTGCTGAGATAAGGAATGTAGCAGCTACGGTCAAGATTGCGTACAACTCAGGGAACGCAGCGAGGATAAGAGTCGTACCCATCACGTCATGACCATTACCAATAGCTGTGATACCGTTAGCACAAACCTTTGCCTGATAGTAAGCAGCCAAGAGGTTTACAAAGCCTACCAACAAACCTGCACCAAACACAGCTGCTGCCTGGAACATTGTGATGTCAGCTGTAAGAAGGTTCTGAACCATGAAGAAACATACGAAACCGTACAAACCCTGTGAACCTGGCAACGCTGAAAGAATCATGTAGCTACCGAAAGCGCCACTGTTCTTCTTCATTGCACCTACTGCTGTCTGACCGCAAATTGAAGTACCTACTGCTGATGCGATACCTGCCAAGCCTACCATGAATACTACGCCAATGTAGGCCAAAATCAATGCTGTTGAATTTTCCATAATGTTTTAAGTTTTATTAAATTTTGTTTGATTATTTATTATTCTCATTTGTAAGAGGCTCGAACTGACGTGTGGTCATCTCAAAGCCTGCATTCTTGTAAAACTCCACGAATGTCAAACGCATAGGATGGACAAACGACGAGATTGATGACATAAAGAGGTTGATGCCGTGACCTATCAAAAGGATGGCCGTAGCTCCGATAATCTGGAACACCGTGCCTACACCGAAGCTCTCTATGCCTGCATCCAAACCCGTAAGACCCATAGCCAATGAGTTAAAGACCTGCGCAAGCACACCTCCCGACAAACCGATTGCAAACAGACGGATGTACGAGAGCACGTCGCTGAGCAAGCCCGTGATGTTGTTGTAGGCATCCCACAATCCCGAGCCGATGTTAATCAGCGGGTTGCGCTTGATGTTATTGAGCAGCAGCATAAGCACCGCTCCAACACCCATAGCAGCGTAGAAGGCTGGTGACGAGGCTGTAAACCACTCAATGCTAAGCGCAGGGTTAATCATAGGCAGACCCACAGCCAGACAGCCTGCGAGCAGGATAATAAACCATCCCAGCAAGCCGAATGTCGAGGTGAAGCCAAACAACTTCGTCTGCAAGCATATATTGAGCAGCATACCGAACAAAATCTGCACAACACCCAACGCCAGCGCCAATGAGAAGAATTGGTTCTGGAAGTCAAGGAATGGCGAGTTAGCAATGCCGTCATAGCCCAGCATATCGGGGATACTCATACCAAACAACGAGCCCGTATAGAAGCCAAACAGCGTTGTAGCACCTCCGCAGAAGATTGTGAGCCACGCAGCCTGCTTCATAAAGCCGCCGCTGCTCTTCTTCAACAGAACAAGACCCACCAACGTCAAAATTGCACCGTAGCCTGCATCGTTCAGACATATAGCAAAGAAGAGCATATAGAATGGCGCAAAGAATGGCGTAAGGTCCATAGTGCCATACTTTGGCAGGGCATACATAGCACCAATAAGCTCGAAGAGGCGTGCAAACCAATTATTCTTCAACTTAACGGGTGTGTCGTCCTCGGGCACAGGGTTACGCTTCAAGTAAATCACATCGGGATACTCGTCCAGCAGAGCATCCACCTCCTTAGACTTATCCTCCTCGGCCCAGCCCTCCATAACAACCAATGCTCCATCGGCTGCCTCGGTAGCTGTACCCTTAATCTTTACCTCTTGAAGCTGGCGCACCTTGCCTTCAAGCACCTTCTCAATAGCCTCGATGCTTGCTGCACACGCCGAGAACTTGGCATTGAGCGATGCCAACTGCTGGCGGCACTTCTCAGCCTCCTGCTCGGCAGCACGGCTATCCATCTGGGGAGCCTTAACCTCCTGCGCATCGATAACAATGTCGGCATTTGGTGCAGCCACAACAACGAAATAGACCATCGAAGCATCGCGGCTAATCTCAACTACGGTGTACTCCGCAGCCCACTCCTCAGAGAGCTTGTCGAATACCGACGCCTGCGTCTGGAAGTAACGCAGCACGATACCCTGCTGCTGCAACTTCTCCCTCGCCTCGCACTCAAACTCACCCCAAGGCCTTAGTTCCTCGGCATACTTCTCCAAGCGTGCGACCTCGGCCTGCAATGCTGTCTTCTGCTGGCGCAACTCGCTGTACTTTTCAAAAGCCTCCTCACCCGAAGCATAAGGCTTAGCCTGTGCTACATACTCCTCGCTCTGAGCGAAGGCCGTAAGAGATTCAACAGCCTTGCGATAGTGGTCTATATCGACTACCAGCTGACGGTCCTTCTCCTGAGGCTCCCAGCCTGTGGTAGTGATATCCACCAAGCCTAACTCGCGCAGACGGGCGATAAAATCATCACTCTGCATTGCAAGCAACACAAAGTCGTAACGTGACATCTTTACTATCATAACTTAGACCCCTCCGCAGCCTGCTGTTGTCTTGTTTTAACAATCTTCTGTGCCGACTTCGAGAGGTTCTCCTCATCCTCCATAAAGCGCTTAATCTTTCTGATAGCGTCCTCATAGCCAGGAATCTGCACCTTCTCGTAGAGGTTTACCTTCTGCGTAGTCTTACGACGAGCATAATCCAGGAGTTCCATCTTGCGATTATACACCTCATACTCCACACCGAGCTTAGCCAGGCGCATCAACAGCTCCACGCCATCGGCGAACCATACCGGAGAGGAGAAGAGGTCGTAAGGCTTCTGCTCGAAGCTGACCCCCGCCAACACAGGTATTCTCACGCCCGCAATCTTCTGCTCGGTGAGCTCCACATCCTTAACCCTAAGGAGAGTAGAGTCGAACTCACCCCACAGAGCCACCATATAGTCATACTCGGCTGCCAGAGCATCCAGACGACGACGGTAGTCGCGTGCGGTATCCTTCGCTCGCTTAACCTCGGAACGCAGTGCAGACTCCTTACTCTTGATGGTAGGGAGTGCCGTGCGGCGCATCTTCAACTGCTTGCCGAGTTCTCCAAGCGAAGTCTTGTTATACTGAAACTTAATTGCCATAGTGTTATACTATATACTTATTGGCGTTATGCTTTCCAATACTTTTCGATGAGCTCGGCCTTGATTGCAACCTCCTCCTTAGAGAAGTACTCGCCAAAGAGCGTCCACGCAATGTCAAGCATCTGCTCAATCTCGATGTTTACGTCAATAGCCAGCAGACGCTCCGAGTAGTCGTGAGCAAATTTAAGCGCACGCTCGTCGTAGTCCGACAAATCGAAACCGTTCTCCAACTTGGTTTTGGCATTGGCAGCATCGGCATACAGACGTACGCAGGCATTCATCACCTGTGGGTGGTCCTCACGCGTCTTCTTACCAATAACGAGCTGCTTCAAACGTGACAATGAACGGAATGGGTCCACGATAACCTTACCCGTGTCGGAGTCGTTACGAAGGAAGAGCTGACCCTCGGTGATGTAACCCGTATTATCAGGAATAGCGTGGGTGATATCGCCACCCGAAAGCGTTGTAACGGCGATGATAGTGATTGAACCACCGTTAGGCAACTGAACGGCCTTCTCGTAAATCTTTGCCAAATCGGAGTAGAGTGAACCAGGCATAGAGTCCTTTGATGGAATCTGGTCCATACGGTTTGACACAATGGCGAGTGCATCAGC
Source organism: Alistipes sp. (assembly GCA_045603645.1). GTDB lineage: Bacteria > Bacteroidota > Bacteroidia > Bacteroidales > Rikenellaceae > Alistipes. The sequence goes on from JAZUMN010000076.1 coordinate 10,115, forward strand.
ATACAGGGTCATATCGGTCAAAAGCACCAGCACCTTCTCGCCCTTATCTACGGCGAAGTACTCGGCAGCCGTAAGAGCCATATCTGGCACCAGCAGACGCTCAACAGGAGGATTCTCGGTGGTGTTTACGAATGATACGATACGGTCCAGCGCACCTGCATTCTCAAACACCTGCTTAAAATAGAGGAAGTCGTCATTTGTAAGACCCATACCTCCCAGGATAATCTTGTCGGCCTTGGCACGCAGAGCCACATTTGCCATAACGGCGTTATATGGCTGGTCGGGGTCGGCAAAGAATGGAATCTTCTGACCCGATACGATGGTGTTGTTAAGGTCGATACCCGCAATACCCGTAGCGATAAGCTCCGAAGGCTGAAAACGACGGAATGGATTTACGGTAGGGCCTCCAATCTCTCGTGCCTCGCCCTCGATAGGCTCACCGCCCTCCAAAGGCTCACCGTAGGCGTTGAAGAAGCGACCTGCCAGGTTATCCGACACGCGCAACTTAGGTGCCTCGCCGTGGAATACTACCTCAGAGTTGGTAGCAAGTCCCTCGGTACCCGCAAAAACCTGCAAGGTGACATTCTCACCCATAATCTTTACCACCTGAGCCAGCTTACCGCCCACGGTAGCCAACTCGTCATTACCTACGCCCGTAGCACGGAGCGTAATGGTAGCCTTGGTGATATTATCAATCTTTGTATATACTTTTTGAAATGCTCTTGTTGTCATTGCTACCCTTATTTTGAGAGTTGATTATTCACTGTCTGCTCGATTTGGCTCTTGTACTCGTAGAACTTCTCGCTCTGCCACTCAGAGTAGTTCATCTGACGGAAGAGGTTGATAAGACCCTTGAAGAAACGTGAGCAAGCCTCGAAATCGGCAAAATCAAAATCCTTGCGGCATACATCCACCACCATCTCGTACATCATCTTCTGACGCTCCAATGGGCAGTTGGCATCGATTTCATCGAAGGCATCCTGCTGCAAGATAACAAAGTCGATAAGCTCCGACTTCCAGAAACGCTCGTGGTATGATACGGGTACACCGTCATCACCCAGGATGTTAATCTGGTCGTTGGCCTCCTTACCACGCTGTACGATAGTCTTACCCTCGTACACCGTATTCACCCAATTCTTACCGATATGCTCGTCAAGATATGATGCAACCTCGGGATACTCCAAATACTTAGAGTATGAGTCCAATGGGTCGATAGCAGGATAACGCTTCGAGTCGGCACGACCCTGCGAAAGGGCATAGAAACAACGTGCAGCCTTCTTGGTAGATTCGGTAACAGGCTCTTTAAGGTTACCACCCGCAGGTGACACCGTACCGAGGAATGTTACAGAACCTGTCTGGCCGTTGTTGAGCTTAACCAGGCCGGCACGAGAGTAGAAGTTTGAAATGATAGCCGACAAGTCCATAGGGAAGGCATCCTGACCTGGAAGCTCCTCCATACGGTTAGACATCTCACGCAGAGCCTGAGCCCAACGCGATGTAGAGTCGGCCATAACGAGCACCTTCAAGCCCATAGCGCGGTAGTACTCGCCAATGGTCATACCTGTATATACCGACGCCTCACGAGCCGCAACGGGCATATTTGAGGTGTTACATATAATAATGGTACGCTCCATAAGCTTGTGACCCGTACGAGCATCGATAAGCTCGGGGAACTCGGCAAAGATTTCCACAACCTCGTTAGCACGCTCACCGCACGCAACGATGATGATAACGTCGGCATCAGCCTGCTTCGAGATGGCGTGTTGAAGCACCGTCTTACCCGCACCGAAAGGACCTGGGATAAAACCTGTACCGCCCTCAGCCAATGGGTTGAATGTATCAATGGCACGAACACCGGTCTCCATAACGCGTGATGGACGAGGCTTCTCCGTGTAGCAACGCACAGCCTGCTTGACGGGCCACTTCTGTACCATGGTGATGTTGTACTCGTTGCCGTCCTTATCCTCAACAACTGCCACAGTGTCGGTCACCTTGTACTCACCCGCCTGAGCTACGCTCTTAACAATATATGCGCCCTGCATAATGAAAGGCACCATAATCTTGTGGGCAACCCACTGCTCCTTAACCTCACCGAGCCAGTCGCCGGCAGTAACCTTATCGCCTGCCTTTGCCAGAGGAGTAAACTCCCACTTACGCTCGAAATCGATTGGGTCGGTAATAGAACCGCGGTTGATGAACAAGCCGTCCATCTTCTCCAAATCGTTCTGCAAACCATCATAGTTCTTCGACAAAAGACCGGGAGCCAACGTTGCCTCCAACATATGACCAAGGAATTCAACCTTGTCACCAATCTTCAAGCCTCGGGTGCTATCATACACCTGCACGTAGGCATCATCGCCCACGACCTTGATGACCTCAGCCATCATTCGGGTATCACCGCAATATACATAGCAGATTTCGTTCTGCCCCACCGCACCGTCAACCTTGACGATAACGATGTTCGAGATGATACCATTTACACGTCCGAATGTTTTCATTTATAGTAGTTTTTATTATTTATTTATCAACTCCTTGCTATCGAGTTCCGAGAGGATACGCTTGAACATCTGCTCACCGCGCTGCTTGTCGAGCTTAGCCCAACGAGCCACTATATTCACACGCACCAGATATGAGAGAATAGCGTTAATATCGAAATAGCTTTGTGCTGCGAGGTTCACAGCCTGCTCCCAACGGATGAGATCAATCTTATGCTCCTTCTCGACCATATTGCTCTCATCATTGACAGCGGCAATCACAGCATCGATATATGGCAACTCGCCACGCAAGCCGAAGTCGGCAGCCGACGAGCGCTCCAACTGCTCAACAATATCACCACGACCCACCGTAACCGAGTCTATGCTGCGGTCCAGAGCACGAGCCACCGCAGCTGCCGATATATTACGCAGCGTACGGTCAAACTCAGCCCACGCCTTCAAGAAGGCACTTGACGCATGAGCGCACTCCTCATAATAAGCCGCCAGCAGCGAACGCTCAAAACCTTTGCTGAGGTCCACATCCCTGGCATACTCGTTCTCCTCGGCCTGCTCGTCATCCTGCAAGGCATAAGCCTTAATGACGCGAGCCATACGGGCTGGCAGACGCTTAGGCTCAGCAAGTTCCTCGGCGAGTTCCTCCTGCGAGAGGTTACCCAGAGGATTGTAAGCATTGCGGCCTGCTCTGAGGGCGATGATATTTTCACAGTCATAGTAGCCATACAACCCACGCACAGCCTTGGCATCGGCCGCCGAGAGCTCTTCCAGAATCTCCTCGACAATAGCCTTTGCGTCGAAGCCCTTGGTGTCGGCGTCGAGCGTGTACTCTTTAAGTGAGGCTACTAAGCAGTAATAATTTGTATTTCCAAACATAGAAACTATGCCTTAAAAAATCAGTTGAGCAACCTTTTCGCGCAAGTAGCCGCCAAGCAGAGCCTCGAAGCTCTCGTCAGAGAATGAGATGTAGTATCCGCCACCCTTCTCGCCTACCTTGAAGCCACTCTTAACATCGGCAGAATAACCCACCTCTATGCCCTCCTTCAACAGAGCCTCGGCAGCGGCAGCAAACGATTTGTCGAGCTCGGCCTTCTTGGCCTCGGGCAACATAGCCGAGAGTTCAACCTTGTCGCCGTTGTTCCAGTTCTTGGCAATGGCGAGCAACATATCCTTGATGAAGGCAGCATCTACGTTTGCGGCCTTGACGCCCTCGCCTGTTGTCTTGACAACAATCAGGGTCTCAATCTCAGACTTAATCTTCGCCACAGCCTGCTTGCCTGCAAGCGAAATCTCAGTCATTGCATTTTTCTCAACATCGGCAGCCTTATCCTCGGCAGCAGCGATAATAGAGGCAGCCTGAGCCTCGGCATCCGCCACAATCTTCTGAGCCTTTGCCTTTGCCTCGGCAACAAGCGACTCAGCCTCATTACGACCCTTCTCCAAACCTTGCTGGTAGAGCTTGTCGGTCAACTCTTGAAGTTTTGTATTTCCCATGATTTTTTAGTATTTATTTACGATTATTTCTGTTCATCTTAGGTTGTTTTGTGTGCATTCAACTATCTCGCTGAAACACATCAGGTAAATTGTGTGCAAATTTAACACTTTTATCCACTTTACCAAAATTTACGATACCATTTTATAAAGAAATTTATAACGTCACGCCACTTTTCGCAAAGTTTCTGACTTTTTGAGCCTTACTATCAATTATTATCGTTACATTTGTAGTAAGAATTTCACACTTAACACTAATACAAACAACTATGAAAAAAACTTTTTCTCTCTATTGCTGCGATGCTTGCCTTGGCTGCAAGCTGCAACTCTCCGGCACCGGTGAAAAATGAGATGCGTGCTCCATCCTACCCTCTCATCACCATCGACCCCTACACATCGGCCTGGTCGCCTGCCGACAACCTCTACGACCATCAGGCAACACACTGGACAGGGAAGGACTTCCCATTTATCGGTGTATTGCGCGATGATGGCAAGCCTTACCGATTTATGGGCGTTGAGCAGGACCCCCTGACTCCTATTGCAGCTATGGGTGTCGAGGCAGCCTGGGAGGCCACATACACCCTCAGCAAGCCCCGAGGAGGCTGGACAAAGGCCGAATACAACGACTCAAAGTGGCAAAAGGCTACTGCTCCTTTCGGTCGCCCAGGAGAGTATGATGTCAACACCAAATGGGATACTCCAAACATCTGGCTGCGTCGCACCATTGAGCTTACCCCCGAGCAGATGAATGCCGACAAATACATTCTGCAATACTCGCACGATGATATTTTCGAGCTCTACATCAACGGCGACCGCATCATCGACACAGGCAACTCGTGGAACGAATACCTCAAATTGGAGCTCTCGAAAGAGCAACTTGCAAAGTGGGGCAACCGCCTCACCATTGCCGCACACTGTCAGAACACTGCGGGTGGTCAGTTGGTTAATTTCGGTCTCTACTACTCCAACAGCAAGGACAAGAGACTGAGCGAGGTGGCACATCAGACCTCTGCCGACGTGCAGGCAACACGCACAATCTACACCTTCAACTGCGGAGGCGTAGATTTGAAGCTTACATTTATGGCTCCCGTATTGATGGACGACCTCGACCTTATGTCTCGTCCTGTGAACTACGTCACCTACGAGGTTGCATCCAACGACGGCGCCGAGCACGTGGTGGATATCTATTTCGAGGCGGGTCCTCATTGGGCGCGCAACATCGTATCGCAGAAGTGCAAGAGCGAGGTGCTCGCTGACGAGCGCTTTGTATATGCAAAGACAGGCACTATCGACCAGCCCGTATTGGCTAAGCACGGCGACGACATACGCTGCGACTGGGGTTACTTCTACCTTACAGCCGACAAGGCCACACACCAGGCTGCTGCGGGCGAGCCTTTCGCCATCCGCAGGGAGTGGGTTGACAATGGCACACTCTCCTCAAACGGGGGTGAGAGCTACCTCGCTCTGGCATCCAACCTCGGTACGGTAGGTACAAAGCCTGTCAGCAACTACATTATGGTAGGCTACGACGACATTTACTCTATCCTCTATTACAATGAGAAGATTCGCCCCTATTGGAACCGCAACGAGGACAGTTCTATCGAGGAGCAGTTTGCCTTGGCCGCAGACGAGTACAAGTCACTGAAAAGGCTTTGCGAGAAGTTCGATGCCAGAATGATGGCCGAGGCTTACGAGGCGGGAGGCAAGGAGTATGCCGAGTTGTGTGCGCTGGCTTACCGTCAGTGTATCGCAGCCCACAAACTCATTGAGATACCTAACGGCGAGCTTGCATGGCTCTCGAAGGAGAACTTCTCAAATGGCTGCATTGGCACCGTGGATGTAACATACCCCTCGTTCCCACTCTTCGCATACTACAACCTCGACCTTGCCAAGGCACTGCTAAACTTCATCTTCGACCTCTGCGAAAGCGACCGTTGGGATAAGCCTTATGCTGCTCACGACGTAGGTTGCTACCCACACGTCTGGGGTGAGCGCTACGCGGGTGGTATGCCTGTCGAGGAGTCAGGTAATATGCTCGTGATGACTGGTGCCATAAGCAAGTTGGAGGGCAATGTCGATTACGCCTTGAAGCATTGGGATGCCCTGACACAATGGGCTGACTACCTTGTTGAGCACGGCGGCGACCCTGCACACCAGCTCTGCACAGACGACTTTATGGGTCGCTCCTCACGCAACGCCAACCTATCCATAAAGGCCATTATAGGCATCGCCGCTTACGCCGATATGGCAAAAATGGCAGGCAAGGCCGATGTTGCCGAGAAGTACCGTGCCGAGGCGGAGAAATGGGCTGCCTTCTGGAAGGAGAATGCCTTCGAGGGCGACCATTACAGCCTTACATTCGACACCGGTGCCGAGACTTGGAGTCAGAAGTATAATCTTGTGTGGGACAAGATGCTCGGCTACAACGTATTTGACCCATCAATCGCACCCACCGAGGTAGCTTACTACCTGACAAAGTTCAACAAGTACGGCTTGCCGCTCGACAACCGTGGCAAGGGTGCAAAGTGCGACTGGATAATGTGGACTGCTACGCTTGCCGCCGACAACGCCACATTCGAGCAGTTCATCACACCGATGTACAACTTCTACAACGAGACTTCGGGACGTGTTCCTATGTGCGACTACTACCGTACCGACCGCAACCGCCATATCGGCATGTGGGCTCGCTCGGTTGTGGGCGGCTACTGGATTAAGATGCTTTCAGACCGAATGACTGAGTAATACTATTTCTTACAAGAAACACCTTGAGGTTGTCCAACAAGTTCTTGATGGACAACCTCTTTTTCTTGAATTTGTATAACAAGAGCTATTTTGAAGCTGCTCGCAGGCTGAAAAAGCGCAACCGACGCTGCGGAGCGAGAGCAGAGTAAGCTTGTTTACTTTGCCGAGTCGCGAGGAGGAAAAGCCACCCTTGTGTGGGTTAATTACT
>JAZUMN010000077.1:0-23341 GCA_045603645.1 Alistipes sp.
GTTTTTGGACAGCCTCGCTTTTTTAGAATTTGTATAACAAGAGGGTTTTTAAGGCTTTCGAAGCCTGAGCAACCGCAGTTTACTTGGCGTAAATGAGCATTTTTCAGACAAGGCAGATGCCAAATGAGACTTGTTAGACAGATTCTTATTTTTTATCTCACCCTTATTCGCTGACCAATGCGCAGCGTTGAGGTTGATTTTATGCCGTTGAGCTGGCAGAGCTTGCTGACCGTGGTGTGGTTGTTTATGGCGATGCGTCCCAGCGTGTCGCCGCTCTTAACAATGTGGTACTTTATGGCTGCTGCCTCCTTGGCTATTCTCTTGTCCTCCTCGTCGCTCTGCACCTCTTCGTCGAAGTCCTGCGTAAAACGAGAGTAAGGACTGAAATAGGTGCGTTTTAAGAGGAATGTCTCACGGCGCAGTACACCCGACGTAAAGTCAATGAGTCGCTCGGGATCGAACGAGTGACCTTTGTAGCGTATCTCGTAGTGCAGGTGTGAGCCCGTGCTGCGGCCCGTATTACCACCCTTGCCTATCACCTGACCTGCCGTAACCCAGTCGCCCGGCTTGACGTTAATCTCCGACAGGTGGGCATAGAAGGTCTCCAAACCATTGTCGTGGCGCAGGATGATGAGGTTGCCATATCCTCTGGCTATGTATGTGGTGTGACGCACACGGCCATCGAAGGTTGCATATACGGGGTCGCCCGTTTCAAGGTCTATATCTGTGCCCTGATGTACACGGCGGCGACGAGGCCCATACTTGGACGTTACACGGCCCTTGATTGGGTAGTGATAGCTTTTCAACGTATCTACAAGGTCTATAATCATCGACATAGGTAAATCCTTTAACTCGGTGTTGTAGACGTGAATCTTCGAGGTGTCCCAATTCTGGGTGTAGATAGTCTCATCGAGCACATCAACAGAGCGGTTGCGCACATATCGCCAAGTGTTGTCGTTGTAGAGCACGATGCTCAGACCCTCGCTCGATGAAGGAATGGTGTCCACAACCAATATGTCGGTCTTGTCGAACGACTTGCCCGATTGCAGCGGCACGCGCTTTACGATGACGGCATCGTCGGGCAACGACTCCTTGTCAATGGTATTGTGGATGGTCTTTACCTGTGCTGCGGCGCTGACTGCTGACAGCAACACGAGGCATAGCATTACGGTTTTTCCAAGATTCATTTCTCTCTCCTTTATTTATTCTTACTCCTTTTCCTGCTCCTTAATCATCTGCTCGGCGCACTCCAACGCCTTGTAGAACTCCTCACCAAAGCGGCGGATGATAGGCTCTTTGAGTGCCTTGTAAACGGGTACGCCCAACTTCTTGCCGCACTCCACGGCGTCACGGCATACAGCCCAGCGGTGGTAGTTAAGTCCGTAAGTGCCGTTGCGGAACTGCTTGACCCTTATGGGATAGAGGTGACACGAGATAGGCTTTAAGAACGAGCACTTACCCTCACGAAAGGCTCGCTCGATGGCGCAGAACGTAATGCCATTCTCCTCGAAGGCGTAGGCGCAAGCGGCATTCTCGACAAGAGGTGTTGTGTAGTCGCCCTCCTCATCCACAACCATAAAGCCCTGCTTCTGCACAGCCTGACGACCCTCCTCGGTCATATAGGGGGCATAGTTCACCCACTCCTGCTCCAATATATCCACCTCGTCAATGTCCAGAGGTGCTCCTGCATCGCCCTCCACGCAGCAGATACCCTTGCACTTGCCCAGGTCGCAGGCAAAGCACTCGCGCAAAAGGTCGGCACTGATTATCTTATCGTCAATCTCTATCATGGGTTGTATATATCCTTGTATCTAAATTCTAAAATCTCCTCCACCATTTCGCGGAACTGGCGTGCCTCCTGCTTGTCGGGTTGCAACTCCTCAGCCTTGCGGAAGTCGTTTATGGCATTGCCCCACTCATTTTGGCGGTAGTAACACTTGCCGCGCTCAATATACAGGTCGGCACTCTCCTGCTGGCTGAGGGCTGACGTGAGAGTAGAAATCTTGCGCGCCAAAGTCCACAGACCCTGCCCCTTGATGTAGGCGATAACTTCGGCGTCGAGCATCGAACTTACATCTTCGCCGCGTTCTAACCTGTTGCGTACCTCGGTTGAGGAGAAGTCGTACTGCGGAGCATCTTTCAAGAATATGGTGCGCTCGGTCTGAAACTCCATATCCACACCCTTGCGGGGATAGACATATATGTCATAGCCCTTGATAATTATTTCGGGCTTGTGCCACATCGGAAGCTGGTTTATAAGGTCGGAGCCCATCAAAATCGTAAGCTCCATATCGCCTCCGAAATTCTCGCTCAGGTACTGCAACGTGTTGACTGTATAAGAGGGTTTGTCGAGCAGAAACTCAATCACCGAAGGCTTAATCTGTTCGGGATAACGGCTGTTCTTGCACGCCGCCTCCACCATTGAGTAGCGGTCCATCTCTCCCGCCAGTTCCCAATTCTGCTTGAAGGGGTTTTGGGGCGATATGATTAACGCCACCTCGTCACACAACCCCTGCTCAACGACATACTCCGCCAGGGCTATGTGCCCGTTGTGTATGGGGTTGAACGACCCGAAGAAGAGCATCATTCGTCGCTTTGCCATCGCTATCGGGCTAAGAAGTCGTTGATGATAAGTTGGGTGTCGGCAACGGCCTTGTCGAGGCTGTCGTTCACGACAATGTGGTCAAACTCAGGGGCTTTCGAGAGTTCGAACTCTGCCTTGGCGATGCGCTTTTCAATGGTCTCCATAGTGTCTGTTCCCCTGCCTATGAGTCGCTCGCGAAGGGCCTCAATCGAGGGCGCCTGGATAAATATTGAGCAGGCATTGTTGCCGAAGATGCGTTTGAGGTTTATGCCGCCCATAACATCCACATCGAAGATGATGACGTTGCCCTTGGCCCAGATGCGCTCCATCTCGCTTTTGAGTGTGCCGTAACAGGTGCCGTTATAGACCTCCTCCCACTCAACGAAAGCATTCTGCTCCACCTTCTGGCGGAACTCCTCGGGCGAGAGGAAGAAGTAATCTACGCCGTGCTTCTCTTCGCCTCGTGGCTGACGTGACGTGGCCGAGATTGAGAACTCGAACTGAGGGAAAACCTGCAACAACTGCTTGACAATAGTGGTCTTGCCCGAGCCGCTGGGGGCTGAAAATATTATGAGTTTGCCTGTTGGTTTCATTCTCTGCTTACAAAATGTTTAATACCTGCTCCTTGATTTTTTCGAGCTCATCCTTCATCTTGACAACCAGAATCTGCATATTGGCCTCGTTGGACTTCGAGCCGAGGGTGTTTATCTCGCGACCCATCTCCTGAGCTATGAAGCCTAACTTACGTCCTGCAGCCTCCTCCGAGGAGGCCACCTCGCGGAAGTAGTTGCAGTGGTTTGTGAGGCGCACCTTCTCCTCGGTGATGTCCAGCTTCTCGATGTAGAATATCATCTCCTGCTCCAAGCGGTTGGTGTCGATATCGACCTTCAACTGAGCAAGGTTTTCGCGTATGCGGTTTTTGATAGTCTCGGCTCGCGCAGCCTCAAAAGGCTCCACCTGACGCTTGTACTCCTCGATTAAATCAACTCGGCGCAAGAGGTCGGCAATGAGCGTAGCACCCTCCTGCTCGCGGAATGCGTTAAACTGCTCCAATGCCTGCTCCAATGCCTGCATAAGGGCAGCACCCTCCTCCTCGGAGAGGCTCTCTGCCTGCGTAGATACCACCTCGGGCATACGCAACACGGCGGGCACTATGGCGTCGTAATCGGCACTTACGCCCGAATAAGCAAGGGCCTCGTTTACCTGACGCATATACTCGCCAAAAATCTCCTTATTAACCGTTGCCGAGGTACTTACGGCTGTGTTCTCCACCGTTACACTTATGTCGGCCTTGCCTCGCTGTATGGCTGCGGCGGCTACGCTGCGAAGCTCAAACTCCTTCTGACGATATATGCCGGGCATACGCACCGACAGGTCGAGCTGCTTTGAGTTGAGTGAGCGTACTTCAACGGTTATCTTCTTGCTTGGCAGCGACACCTCGCCCTTGCCAAAGCCTGTCATTGATTTTATCATAAAGCGTTACTTTGTCGTAGTTTTACTTGATGTATAAGCTCTATTCCGGACAATAGACTAAATCTTTGCAAAGATAATATCTTTGGGCGTGTTATACAAATTTTTGCGACAAGTTGTTGGATAATTGTTGGGTTGCTTGAAAAGTTTATGCTCTTGCCTGTAAAAACCTTAAAAAAAGTGTATAAAAGTTGCTCCAATATTTTGAAATATCACGGATATTTATTTAACTTTGTATGTTAGACAACCCTCAGGAGTTGTTGCAGACAGGAATTTTAACAAACCTAATAATAACTATTCAACTATGAAAAAACACAATTTTAATGCTGGACCTTCAATTCTTCCAGATGTTGTATTAGAGTCAGCCGCAAAGGCTATCATCGATTTCAATGGCTCAGGCCTCTCGTTGCTCTCAATCTCTCACCGTACACCCGACTTTGAGAATGTGCTTGACGAGGCTAAGAGCTTGTTCAAGGAGCTGTTGAACATCCCCGATAACTACAAGATTTACTTCGTAGGTGGCGGCGCAAGCACACAGTTCTTCCACATCCCGGCCAACTTCCTGGGTAAGAAGGCCGGATATGCCAACACGGGCGTATGGACAAAGAAGGCCATCAAGGAGGCTAAGAACTACGGCGAGGTTGAGGTTGTAGCTACATCCGAGGATAAGAACTTCTCTTACATTCCTAAGGGTTACACCATCCCTGCCGACCTTGATTACTTCTACCTCTGCTCAAACAACACCATTTACGGTACGGCTTACAAGGAGGATTTGGACTCTCCCGTGCCACTGATTGCCGATATGAGCTCTGATATTTTGAGCCGCCCTGTTGATGTCAGCAAGTATGCTTTGATTTATGGTGGTGCGCAGAAGAATCTGGCTCCTGCGGGTGTTACCTTCGTGATTATCCGTGACGATATGCTGGAAAAGGTCGTGCGCCCATTGCCAACGATGATGAATGTGAATACACACGTCGAGAATAACTCTATGTTCAACACACCTCCTGTATTCCCAATCTATGTGTTGCGTGAGACTTTGAAGTGGATGAAGAACGAGGGTGGTCTGGCTGAGATTCACCGCCGCAATGTGGAGAAGGCTACCCTGCTCTACAACGAGATTGACCGCAACCCTCTCTTCAAGGGTACGGCTGCTGTCGAGGACCGCTCGTTGATGAACATCTGCTTCGTTATGAGCGAGGGCAATGAGGCATTGGCTCCTGAGTTTATGGAGTTTGCCAAGTCACGCGGCATGGTCGGCATCAAGGGTCACCGCTTGGTTGGTGGCTTCCGTGCTTCTTGCTACAATGCTTGTCCAAAGGAGAGTGTTGAGGCTTTGGTTGCCTGCATGCAGGAGTTTGAGCAGATGCACAAATAATAATGGGTTACACTTATCACCTGCCTACTCGGTGCGGCCCCTTCGGCTATGAAGTGTTGGAGTGGCTGCCGGGCGAGGTCGGGGATTTAATCGAAAACCAGAGAGATATGAAAGTACTTATTGCGACAGAGAAACCTTTTGCAGCAAAGGCTGTTGAGGGTATGAAGAATATATTTGCCGAGGCGGGCTACGAGGTGGTTATGCTGGAAAAATATACGGCAAAGGAGGAGTTGCTGGCGGCTGTTGCCGACGTAGATGGCCTTATCATTCGCAGTGACAAGGTTACGGCAGAGGTTATCGCTGCGGCAAAGAATCTTAAAATCGTGGTGCGCGCAGGTGCGGGCTACGACAATGTCGATTTGGCTGCTGCTACCGAGCGCGGTGTGGTGGTTATGAACACCCCTGGTCAGAATGCCAATGCTGTGGCTGAGCTGGCTATCGCTATGATGGTCTATATGGCTCGCAACTGCTTCAACCCGGGTACGGGTATGGAGTTGCGCGGCAAGCGTCTGGGTATTGTAGCCTATGGCGCTATTGGCCGTATCGTTGCCGACGTTGCCGATGGTTTGGGTATGTATGTTCATGTATATTCTCGTCCCAACCCTAATAAGATAAGGTTATATGCCAAGCACCTGCGTCGTGACGATACGCTGGAGAAACTTTTTTCGGAGAGTAACTTCGTGTCGTTGCATATGCCTGCAACCCCCGATACTAAGGGTATGATTGGTTATGACCTCATTAAGCTTATGCCTAAGGGCGGTGTGCTGGTTAATACGGCCCGCAAGGAGCTTATCGATGAGGAGGGTCTGATTCGTGCCTTTGAGGAGCGTCCCGATTTGAAGTATGTGAGTGATATCGCCCCTGCACGCTACGAGGAGATGCGTGAGAAGTTTGGCAACCGCGTATTTGCTACACCCAAGAAGATGGGCGCTGAGACTGCCGAGGCCAATATGAATGCGGGTCTGGCTGCTGCAACGCAGGTTGTGGGTTATTTGCGAGATGGAAATAACGAGTTTCAGGTAAATAAGTAATATATGGTAAAGATTAAGCCTTTTTGCGGCATACGTCCACCGCAGGAGTATGCTTCCGAGGTTGCTTCACGTCCTTACGATGTGCTGAACTCTGTTGAGGCCAAGACCGAGGCGACCGAACGTTCGCTGTTGCATATCATTAAGCCTGAGATTGACTTCGACCCTATTGCCGACGAGCACTCCGAGGAGGTTTATCAGAAGGCGATGGAGAACTTCCGCCTGTGGAAGGAGCGCGGCTGGCTCATTCAGGATGAGCAGGAGCACTACTACATCTACGCCCAGACGATGAATGGCCGTACGCAGTATGGTATAGCAATGTGCTGCCATTTTGAGGATTATTTGTCAGGCGCCATCAAGAAGCACGAACTCACGCGTCCCGACAAGGAGGAGGACCGTATGATTCACGTGCGTAACCAGAAGGCAAACATCGAGCCTGTGTTCTTTACCTACCCCGATGATGAGAAGATAAACTCTATCGTTGAGGGTATTGTCAAGGAGAATAAGCCTGATTATGACTTTACGGCTGCCGATGGCTTTGGACATCACTTCTGGGTTGTGCGTGATGCTGCGACAAACCGCCGCATTACGGAGCTGTTCGCCGCTATTCCTGCACTCTACGTTGCCGATGGCCACCACCGCACGGCTGCTGCGGCTCGTGTAGGTCAGGAGTGTATGGCTAAGAATCCATCACACCAGGGCGATGAGGAGTACTGCTATTTCCTGGCGGTTACATTCCCCGCATCGCAGTTGCGTATTATCGACTACAACCGAGTTGTGCGTGACCTTAATGGCCTGACAAAGAGTGAGTTGCTTGAAGCAATTAAACAATCGTTTGAGGTGGAGTGCAAGGGCTCGGAGGTATATACACCTGCGGCTCTGCATAACTTTGCGATGTATATCGATGGCGAGTGGTACAGCCTCACGGCAAAGGAGGGAACCTACGATGATGAGGATCCTATCGGAGTTCTTGACGTTACCATTCTGTCTAATCTGGTGCTGGACAAGGTGCTGGGTATTGCCGACCTGCGTACCTCTAAGCGAATTGATTTCGTGGGTGGTATCCGCGGCCTTGGCGAGTTGCAGCAGAGGGTTGATAGCGGCGAGATGAAGGTTGCTTTTGCCTTGTACCCTGTCTCTATGCAGCAGCTTATAAATATTGCCGACACGGGTAATATTATGCCGCCTAAGACTACTTGGTTTGAGCCTAAGTTGCGTTCAGGTGTAGTTATTCACTCGTTTGAATAGCTTGTTATATAATTTATGTAAAATGACGTGTTCCAAAGAGTTGTGGGATGCGTCATTTTTTTATGTTGTTTGCAGAGAAATATCTGAAAAATTATTTTTTTTGAAATTGCAATTTTATCCAAAAAATATTATATTTGTAAGGAACGTAAACTAAAATTGAGATGATATGGCTAAGATAAAGGGACGTATTGTCGTAGATAAGGAGCGTTGCAAAGGGTGTGGTGTCTGCATCACGGCGTGCCCTTGCAAGGTGTTGGATTTCTCCTCGGAGGTTAATAGCAAAGGATATCATTATGTGACTATGGCTCAGGCGGATGCCTGTACGGGGTGTGCCTCGTGTGGTGTGATTTGCCCCGATAGTTGTATTGTTGTTTATCGTCAAAAATTCGAGTAATATGGCTGAGCAGGATGTAAAGTTAATGAAGGGCAACGAGGTTATTGCCCACGCTGCCATACGATGCGGATGTGACGGATATTTCGGCTACCCCATCACCCCGCAGTCGGAGGTTATGGAGACCCTTATGGAGCTGCGACCCTGGGAGAGTACGGGTATGGTGGTGTTGCAGGCCGAGTCCGAGATATCGGCTATAAATATGGTCTATGGCGGAGCTGCTACGGGCAAGAAGGTTATGACCACCTCGTCAAGCCCTGGCGTGAGCCTTATGAGTGAGGGACTGAGTTACCTGGCAGCGAGTGAGTTGCCTTGCCTTGTTGTGAATTGTCAGCGCGGCGGCCCGGGTCTGGGTACTATTCAGCCTGCACAGGGCGACTATTTTCAGGCGTGCAAGGGTGGCGGTCACGGCGACTACCACCTTATAGTGCTGGCACCATCGTCGGTGCAGGAGATGCACGACTTTGTGGAGCAGGGCTTTGATTTGGCGTTCAAATATCGTACGCCCGTGATGATGCTTGCAGATGGCGCTATTGGTCAGATGATGGAGAAGGTTGTGCTTTCGCCTCAGCAGCCATGTCGCACCGCAGAGCAGGTTGTGGCTCAGTGTGGCTCGTGGGCTGCCTGTGGCAAGGGCGGCAGAGATAGGCGCAATGTCGTTACGTCACTCTTCTTGCAGGCCGATGAGTTGGAGGTGCTGAATAACCGTCTGCAAGATAAGTATCGCGAGATAGAGGCACGTGAGGTGCGCTACGAGGAGCTTATGTGCGACGATGCCGAGTATGTGCTGGTGGCATTCGGGCTTTCGGCACGCATCTGCTCGGCGGTGGTAGAGATGGTGCGCGCCGAGGGTATAAGGCTCGGTCTGCTGCGTCCTGTGACACTCTATCCATTTCCTGCGGTGCGCCTGCGACAGATGGCTGAGAGGGGTGTTAAGGGCTTTATGACGGTGGAACTCAATGCAGGTCAGATGGTCGAGGATGTGCGCCTGGCCATTGATGGCAGGGCCCCTGTCGAGCACTATGGCCGCACGGGCGGAGTAATATATAACCCCGACGACGTCTTTGAGGCTTTCAAACAAAAACTATTAAAGTAGAGTGTTATGGCTGATGTTGAGATAAAAGCTGAGAACTTGGTCTATGCCAAGCCTCGTTTGATAATGGATACCGTTATGCACTACTGCCCCGGGTGCAGCCACGGCACGGTGCATAAACTCGTAGCCGAGGTTATTGAAGAGTTGGGCCTTGAAGGTAATACCATTGCGGTGTCGCCTGTCGGCTGCTCGGTCTTTGCCTACAACTATATTGATGTTGATTGGGTGGAGTCAGCGCACGGACGTGCTTGTGCTGTGGCTACGGCCGCCAAACGTCTGAATCCCGACAAGATGGTCTTTACATATCAGGGTGATGGCGACCTGGCGGCTATCGGTACGGCGGAGACCATACACGCTGCGGCGCGAGGTGAGAATATAGTCACCATATTTATAAATAACGCAATATATGGTATGACGGGCGGTCAGATGTCACCCACGACCCTTCTGGGTATGAAGACCTCCACATCGCCTTATGGACGTGATGCAGCGCTTAACGGCTTCCCTTATAAGGTCGCCGAAATGTTGGCACACTTGGATGGTGCCACCTACCTCACGCGTCAGAGTGTCCACACCCCTGCCAATGTGCGTAAGTGCAAGAAGGCTATCCGTAAGGCCTTTGAGAATGCTATGACGGGTAATGGTTACTCGATGGTGGAGGTTGTGGCGACGTGCAACAGCGGCTGGAAGTTATCTCCCACCGAGGCTAACCGGTGGATGGAGGAGAATCTGCTGCCCGCCTACCCGCTGGGCGATATAAAGTGTTCTACCCTACCAAAATAGAGAATTATGAAGGAGACAATAATTATAGCAGGCTTTGGAGGTCAGGGTGTGCTGTCTATGGGTAAGATATTGGCGTATTCGGGTGTTATGCAGGGCTTTGAGGTTACCTGGATGCCTTCGTATGGTCCTGAGATGCGTGGCGGCACGGCAAATGTAACGGTGATTATCTCCGACGGGCGCATATCGTCACCCATTGCCGATAGTTTCGATACGGCGATAATACTTAACCAGCAGTCGATGGATAAGTTTCAGAGCAAGGTCAAGGCGGGCGGCGTGCTTATCTACGACACAAATGGAGTCATCCACCCTCCTACACGCACCGACATAGAGATTTACTCTATTGACGCTGCTGCCGAGTGTGCGCGTATGGGTCAGGCGAAGATGTTTAACACGATGATTCTGGGCGGTTATCTGTGCGTTAAGCCCGTGGTAGCTATGGAGTATGTTATGCAGGGTCTGAAAAAGTCACTCCCTGAGCGTGCGTGGAGCCTCCTGCCGCAAAATGAGGCTGCCATCAAGCACGGTGCCGAGATTATTCATAAGATATGATAACGAAAAATTAACTTTGACAGAGAATAATGAAGGCTCAAATTTTGTAATTTTGTCACGAAAATTTAGTGAAAAAGGAAACCGAGCCTTAATACGGAGGCTCATAATTGGATGAAAATGAAGAAAAGAATGACAATTGCTTTGGTTGCGCACGACAATATGAAGCGCGACTTAGCCGAGTGGGTGGCCTGGAACTGGGAGAGCCTGCTTGCTCACAGCCTGGTATGTACAGGTACAACGGGTCGCATCGTGGCTGAGACCCTGATGGCACGCCGCAGCAAGGATGCCGCAAATGCACGTTTTGATATTACGATGCTTAAATCGGGACCTCTGGGTGGCGACCAGCAGCTGGGTGCCAAGATTGCCAGTGGCGAGATAGATATGCTTATATTCTTCTGGGACCCAATGTCGGCACAGCCCCACGATGTGGATGTCAAGGCGTTGTTGCGCCTGGCGACACTTTACAATGTTCCCACAGCTATAAATCGCTCATCAGCAGACTATTTGATATCGTCACCTCTAATGGCACATGAGGAGTATAGCCCTGTGCTTACGGATTACACATCATACATCGAGCGCAGCTTGAAATAGAGAGAATCTGTCTAACAAGGCTCTTTTGGCGAGCCGCTCTTGTTATACAAATTTAAGAAAAAGAGGTTGTCCTTCAAAAACTTGTTGGACAACCTCTCCTATCTTTCGGCCCTTTACCCTACTCGTTTGCGCTCTCCATATTGCGGTTGCGCCACTCGATGAGTTCGGGTGTCAGCTGGTCTTCGCGGTCCGACCACTCGCCCTTAACAATCAGATACTCCTTGCGGCGGTCCATACGCTCTACGATAGGGAACGAAGGCCTGCGGCGTGCACGACGCATATCTCGCTCGGCAGGGCGAATCGTGCGGTCAAAGACATCCTGCTTGGTGGGGCGTAACTCGGGTACCCACTTAAAGTTCTTCAACTTCAACGGCTGCGACTCGGGGATAAGTGCCAGCGGATACATTGTAAACGGAACGTCGTTACGGTAGGTAATGCCCACAAGCTGCTGGTTTTCGATGAAGAATGTAGCCGAAGCACTCTCCAAATAGGTCATCTCGGTAACAAGTGACGAGCCCTCGCTCTCGGTTCTGAAATAGATGGTCTGCACATTGCCATCCACATCATTACGCACAATCTCGTTATCCTTAAAGAGTGCCACCATAGTCTTGCCCGCCACCTGATTGTAGAATGTGGTGTCAATCTCGGCAACCATAATAGGCTCGCCCGTAAATTCGGCTCTGTCCAAAGCACCACCTCGGGTGTGGATGTCTACCTGCTCGGAGGCAATCTGGTTGCTCTGGTTCCACATCACAGGTTCGATGTAGAGGTGAATTATCGAGTCGCGCGAGTCGCTCACAAGCGAGTCACATATCATCTGAGCATCACTGCGGTACATCTTAACCTTGCGATAGGCCCTGATTACGCGGTATGTGCTGTCGCCAGCGATTACGGAGTCTGCCACAATGGTAGAGCCCATCTGCACGGAGTCAGTGCTTATAAGGCTGTCCTGCGTCTGAACGCTATCGACCTTCATCTCATTCAGCACACGGGCATTGCGCAGTGCTATAAGACTATCCTCACGGTCGAGCAGCGATACATCGCGCCCTTTGGCTACAAGCTTTGCTCGGCGCTCGGCACGACGTGCTGAGTCCTTCGATATGCGCAACAACTCCTTCTCGCGCATCTTTTCAAGCTGTGCAGTTATCTTTGCCTGGCGCACCTTGGCGATAGAGTCCAGCAATATCTTGCGCTCAATGGCCTTCTGACGCTGCATCTCGGCCTTGCGTATCTGCTTCTGCTCCTTGTAGTAAGCCTTGCGCTCCTTGGCAGGGAGCTTGGCTATTGAGTCCTGCAAATAGATAAGTGCACTATCCACCTGTTCCACAACCTCCCTTTGAAGTGAGTCGCCTGGCATCATAGTGCTGTCGGCTGAGTGTCGTAACGAGTCGGGCACTTGCTGCATAGGTTGCTGCGATGGGTGCATCATTTGTGACTGATTCATACCCTGGTACATCGTCATATTCTGCCCTTGTCCCATACCCTGGTACATCATCGAGTCCTGTGCCTGACCCATATGCTGGCGCATCATCATATCTTCCATCTGCTGCCTCTGCCTACGCTCCTGGTCAGCATACAAGTCATCCTGCCCGGGTGCTGGCGACATATATGCGGCAGCGAGTGAGTCGATAGCCCTCTGTGCCGCAGCCGCCTCGGCAGCCTCCCTGGCGGGGTCGAAGGTAATCATCCACAGCGAGTCGGAAGAGATAAACACCGTGTCACTCTGCGATGTGTCGTAGCCCACAGCCGAAGGTCGTTGTGTGAGCAAAGCCTTGCCCTCGTCAGACCAATACTCGGCGTAGTCGCCAAATGCCATAATCTTGTTCTTGAAGTCATCCATCTGGATGTTGTTGCGTGCGATGATATGTTGAGCCGTGCGATAATACTCCAACGTGTCGCCCCACATCTCCTGCTCCTCACTCAGAATGTAGCCTTTGCGGGTGACCTTGTAGAGGTTACGTGCCTTGTCGTAGAAGCCCTCATCAGCCGACAGGTACTCGCCATCGGAGTTCCATATCTCGCTCGAAGTGAAGAAGCGGGCAAACTCGGTGTCGGTGTTGTATATCACCGAGTCGCTCTTCATATCGTAGTCGGCACCGTGCAACTCCACATCATCGACACATATTATATTGTGGTTCTGAGCATCGTAGTAGCCTCTGACTGATTCCAGGATGTTGTTGTCGTGTAACAAAACGCCACCGCCTGTATACTCGCCGATTTTGGTTTGTGTGTTGAAGCTGAAATTGTATGTGTAGAGCAAGGCGTCGCCATCGACAACCTTGACGATATGCGCATATATCTCTGCGTGGGATGCATCGCCGTCATAGATGGCGCTGTCGCCGTAGATATAGATGGAGTCCTGATTGATGACCATACGGTGGAAGAATCCCCATCGGGTATCGCTGTAACGTACGGCACTGTCGCACCAGATGACAGCTCCGTTGTGGTGCGCGGCGAAGTTGCCTATGAAATACACAACGCTATCCTTTCCCTTGTTGTAAGGCTTGACAAGGTCGGCCATAAAATCGACCTTGCGCTTGCGGGGCTGAGTCCTTTGAGGAGCCTTGGCGGGTGCGTTGCCTGCCGCCATACCGAGTTGCATAGCGTCACTGCGATACCCTACGCCCTGAGCGCAGAGTGCTCCGACAAAGAGCGCCACAACAACTACTATCGAGAGAATACGTCGCACAATAAACCTTTTTACTTAACCCAATTAGGAAATTCGAACTCGCTCTTGCGGAAGTCGGGGTCTATATAGATGTATAACCCGTCAATCTTCTCTTTGAGCCACTTGTTGAATACCTTCTGCTGCTTGTCCTCGATGGCCATCTCTTCGATGAGCAGGTAGTCATCCTCCAACGTAGCCGAATGTGTGGGTATGACCTCCAACAGCTTGACAATCTTGCTTATGCTGTTGCCGTTGATGTCGGTGGTGACAAAAGCACCCGACACATCGCCCACCTTCATCTGTATGAGGTTGATGTAATCCTGCTGGCGGTCACCGAAGTCCTCGCGGCGGAACTTTGTTGCCGTGTATTTGACATTCTGGGCGTTGTAACGCATCAGTATGTCGTGGTTTGTAACCAGGCCGCCATTCATCTTCGTAAGGTCATCCTGCGAGTGTTTAAGGGCAGCCTTCTCGAAGGTTATTGAGTCGGACTTAATCAGCGTTACAAGGCTGTCGAGGTGACGTGTGGGCTCCAACTCCTCTTCGAGCGTATAGACAGGTTTCAACAGGATGTGACGATAATGATAGAGACCGTTCTTGGGCTCGTCTATAAGCTCGATGATATGGAAGCCGAACTCCGACTCCACAACCTCGGAAATCTGACCGGGTTTAAGCTTCGCCAACGCCTCGGCAAAGGGTGCTGTAAGTCCACTCAAAGGTCCGGGAGGATACTCTCCACCCTTCATTGCCGAGCCCGGGTCCTGCGAGTAGGTACGAGCCAGGATGGTCATAGTAGATTTGCCCGAGATGATACGCTCGCGCATATCGAGCAGACGCTCCCTGGTGCGGCGCTTGGCCTCCTCCAACGATGAGGGAAAACGCACGATGTGGGCATATACATACTGCTCAGGCACAATGGGCTTATCCTCATCCTTCAAATCCTTGTAGAAATGTTCAACCTCGCCTGGGGTAACCGTTACATTGGATACTATGTGTGAGCGCATCTCCTGCGCATAGACCTGCTCGGTAATGCGCTGACGCAGGATGTCGCGATAGTTAAACAGGGGCATATGCTCCTTGATTTCAAGGTCTGTCACAGAGCCTGCCTCGGCAATCATCGATTGCAACTGCTCCTCCACAGCCGACTCTATGCGGCCATCCATACCTACTACAACCGAGTCAAGCAGAGCCTGATTGTATAGCAGCTTCTGTTGCAGTAACTGCTCCAAGCCTTCGTTCATAGGGTTGCGGTCGGAGGTGTAGCCCTGGGCACGACGCTGCTCCACCAAACTGTTGGCTGCTGCCACGACCTCAGAGTGCAGGATAGACGAGCCACCCACAACGGCCACAACTCGGTCAATCACAACCTGTCGCTTGTCGGCACGCACCATAGTGAGCGATAGTGCCAATAATAAGATAACGACTGTTAAAACTCTCTTTTTCAGCATAATATCTAATTCGTTTTTACTCTTCTTTGTTTTGCTCCTGTCCGAAGCGGCGTGCTATGCCACTTGTGATAGCACTCTGCAAAATCTGCTCCTCGTGCTGACGTATAATCTCAGCACGGCGGCGAGTGAGCAATATTCGGCGAATATTATTTGCGACAATCTCCAACGGAGCTACGTTACCCTTGCGACATACTGACGTGAAGTCGAAGTAATAGCAATACTTCCCGGCCTTAATCTCCTGAATACCCATCTTGTCCAGCAGAGGTTCATTGTTCTGCGACGATGTAACGGGCAGGTTGTCGAGAAAATCAGAGAAGTTCACCCACGACGAGCGATTGTCTTGCAGCAGAAAATCATTCTTGGTGCACACATCCGACAGGCTCTTCTCCTCGACGGCTGATGTCAGCGCCTTCTGCATCGATGTTTTAAGTTGCTTGCTCTGACGAAATGCGGCGTCGAAACGCAACACACGACCTTTAACCAAGGTGCGGTCAAGGATGAAATCGGCTTTATGGGAGTTGTAGTAGTCGGTAATCTCCTCATCGCTGATAACGGGACTCATCTGCTGGTCTATGTAGTGCTGGTCCACACGCGAAGTGAGCAGCGAGTGACGATACTCCCTGACTAACTTCTCCACATCCTGCTCTGTGTCAGGAAAAAGTGTGTTTGCCTCCTGAATCTTCAACTGACGCACAAGCCACTTATCCACATAATTTCTGACGTATGCAACCGAGTCGTCACCCCTGACGCCCGCGGGCAGCACCTCGGCAATATCCTCTTTTGAGAGCAGTTGATTGCCTACGCGTGCGACAATGTCGTCACCCAACAGATAGTCGGGTAACTCCTGACACGACGCCACAGCAAGCAGCGCAACCATAAGCGATATTTTTGTTAAGCGGCTCATAATAATTGGCAAAGATAACTTTTTTATGCGAATAAAACGCAGTTTTTGCTCGGATTATTACTTTTTTATCTGATAATTGTCGCTTTTGAGGCGGCTCATACCCACCGTCATACGCCACAGAGCCAGCAACGTGATGCCTGCACAGATGCCATATACCACCCAATAGGCTGTGCCACCACCCAGCACCTCACGCATTGGAACGCCGTCCAAATCTATGGTTTTAAGGAAGCAGGCTGTGATGTTGTTCATTGCGTGCAACATAATAACCATAACCAGCGAGCGATAGCGCAGATAATAGTATCCAAGCACCAGACCGCTGATGGTGGCGGTTACGATTATCGAGGGCTCAACGTGCATAAAACCAAAGAGTAACGATGATAATAGCCACGCTGCGAGGCCTCCGTAGGTTGAGCGCAGGGCACCGGCTATGTATCCGCGGAAGATAACCTCCTCGAAGAGTGGCGCAAGCAACACCGCCGCAAAGAGCAGCCACCCTCCTCCGCCAAGCTTGTCCTGCGAGCCTGGGAGTAACTCGGCAAGGGGCTCAACGGTAATGCTCACGCACCAAAGAAGCAGGTAGCCGCACAGCAGCCTGAAAGGTGAAGCCCACCCGGGAGTTCTGAACGAAAGAGGCTTGTACCACCCTCTTTGGCGAGCATAAAATGCCGCCGCAGCGAATCCTATGATGATTGAGAAAATCAGCGATATGGCAACGTGACGTGCTTGCAGAAAATCTATGTACTCCGCCGTCAGGCTCACATCCATAGCAGCGTTTATGTTTTCCCAGCCAAAGGCAACACTCAACGCTGCGGTAAGTGCCCCACTGCACAACTGAGCAAGGATTGCTATCAGCAATATAACTATTGCATCCCACCACTTTGCACCCGCAAATGATGATGCTGGCTGTGTGGTGATGTCGTTGGCTGAGGACTGCCAAGAGGCGGGCTCTGAAAGGTTGTTTTCGTTGCTGTTTTTTGTGTAGTCGGATATCATATTTGAACACGTTTTTCGTTTTACTACCGACAAAGTTAATCATTTTTGCCGATTACATTGCGTTATTTAATTTTATTTCACTAATTTTGTACGATTATATCCTACACTATAATTGGTAATGTTATTTGCTGTGGGGATTTAGTACTTGTAACAACACTTATAGAAACATTCATAGATGTCGAAAGTAATAGCATTAGCAAACCAGAAAGGTGGCGTAGGCAAGACTACCACCGCCATAAACTTAGCCGCATCGCTTGCTCTGCTGGGTAAGAGGGTGCTCTTGTTGGATGCCGACCCACAGGCAAATGCCACATCGGGATTGGGGTTTGATACCGACCTGGAAGGCATATATGAGTGTATCGTGGGCGAAAAGCGTGCCGAAGAGGTCATCCTGCAAAGCCCCGATATTAAAAAACTGTGGCTGCTGCCATCGAGTATACAGCTTGTGGCGGCGGATAAGGAGCTGCCCAATATGGAGAATGCCCACCACGTTATGAAGAATATCATTGACGGCATACGCGATAAGTATGACTACATCTTCATCGACTGCTCGCCATCGCTGGGCTACACCACGGTAAACATCCTTACGGCGGCCGACACGGTACTTATTCCCGTGCAGTGCGAGTATCTGGCCTTGGAGGGTCTGAGTAAGCTGCTCAACACCATAAAGATAGTCAAGGGCGGACTTAACCCCGACCTCGACATTGAGGGTTTTGTGCTGACGATGTATATGCGCAACCGCCTGAACAATCAGGTGGCAACCGAGGTGCGCAACCACTTCGGCAAGCTGGCTTTCGATACAGTCATTCAGCGTAATATACGCCTCGGTGAGGCTCCGTCGCACGGCAAGCCCATTATGCTCTACGACGCCTCGGCGACAGGTGCGGTGAACTACCTCACTCTTGCCAAGGAGTTTTTGAAGCGCAACCGTAAAACGAAAGAAAACAGATAAGATATGAAGCAGAAAGGTTTAGGACGAGGCTTGGACGCCATCTTCGGCGCCGAGAACATTACGGTTAAGGCTACGCCTATGAACCAGATGTCCACAATTGAGATAGAAAAGATTATTCCCAATCCTACTCAGCCCCGCACACAATTCGATGACGAGGCTCTCGGGGAGCTGGCAGCCTCAATCAAGCAGTTGGGCGTGATTCAGCCTATCACGGTTAAGAAACAGGGTGATAAGTATATCATCATCAGTGGCGAGCGTCGCTGGCGCGCATCGCAGATGGTGGGACTCAAAGAGCTACCCGCCTATGTGCGCGATGTGGATGATGAAAACCTGCACGCTATGGCTCTGGTGGAGAATATTCAGCGTCAGGACCTCAATGCGATAGAGATTGCGCTGGGTATGCAGCGCCTCATAGAGGAGTGTAACCTTACGCAGGAGGAGATGGCCGAGAAGGTGGGTAAGAAGCGCTCTACGGTGTCGAACTATATGCGCCTGCTGTCGCTACCCTCGGAGGTGCAGCTTGCCTTGAAGGAGGGCATAATAACTATGGGTCACGCCAAGGCCATTGCCGGCATCGACCCTGAGCGTCAGCTGTGGGCTTTGAAGCGTTGCATAAAGAAGGCTTTGTCGGTACGTCAGGCTGAGGAGCTGGCACGCAAGGCGGCTATGCAGCCCGAGGTAAAGGAGCTGGACGAGGAGTTTCCAGAGTCATACTCACGCCTTGTGGAGCAGTTGGAGCCTTACTTCTCGTCAAACATCAGCTTTAAGCGCAGCAAGAACGGCGGAGGTAAGATAGTTATTGATTTTTCGAGCGACGAGGAGATAGACTCAATCATCGAGCGTTTGCGTAATAAATAATTTTATCGGTATATGGCGCATTGTTTCCCTAAACCCTGTTCTCAACGAGACAGCATCCTTTGTCGGATGTTGCGTTGTCGCCTGTTGTGGGTGGTTGTCATAGTGTGCTCTATTATGGCAACAGAGGAGGTTTCGGCTCAAACATTCAAGCGTGGAGAGATGCAAACCGTGATGGGTGGAATCCTGCAAAGAGATACCACAGCGGTCGATTCAGCCAAGATTGTTACCAAAGAGGAGCTAAAACTCAGGGAGAAGCTGCACCGTCGCCGTATGGACTCTTTGGCTCGTTATGAGCAGCGCCTGCAACGAGCACGCGAGCAGGACCGTGTCGATGAGTTTGGCAATATCATACCGCGCGACCCGCTGTTCAGCGATTCGTCATCACTCTCGAAGGTGTGCCTCACGGCGGCTGTGCTGCCCGGTTATGGTCAGATATATAATAAGCAGTATTGGAAGCTGCCGATATTATATGGTACTATGGGAGCTTCGATTGGCTTGTGGGCTCACTTTGGCAGTGAGTACCGTCCCCTGAAACGTCAGTACGATGCAATTGTGCAAACCGAGGGACTGAACCGTACGCCGGAGTTGAACGCCTTGCAGAGCAAGATGATACGCAAGAACACCACACGTCAGATATTTATGGCGACCACGGCGGCTTCGTACATCTATTTCATAGGTGATGCGGCTATCAACTACTCAACCAACGAGGTGTCGAGTGTAAAGAAGGCGACTACCCTATCGACCATCTGTCCTGGTGCGGGTCAGATTTACAACAAGAGTTACTGGCGTGCCCCCATAGCTGTTGGCGGTTTGGTGACTATGGCTTATGTGGTTGATTGGAACAACCGAGGCTTCAAACGCTTCAAGACAGCTCATCAGCTCCTTGTGGATTATGACCGCAACCCCGATAAATATCCTAATGGCCCTATGGATGAGTTCCGTGGTCGCTATTCAGATACGTTTATCAAGAACCTGCGCGACTCGCATCGTCGCAGCCGCGATTTGAGTATCCTGCTCACAGCGGGTGTCTATATCTTCCAGATTATTGATGCACACGTTGATGCGCACCTGAAAGATTTTGACGTGTCGGATAAGCTGACCATTGACGTACAGCCTATGGTTGATTATCAACACACGCCCCACAACGGTACAACGCCCGTGGTGGGAGTTGACCTAAATGTAAATTTCTAAGATGACAAAGACTTTTTTTCGATTTATAGTAGTGTTGCTCGCGACACTATCGATGACGCAATATGCTTCGGCACAACTCTTCAAGCGCCCCAAGAAGTTAAATGCCAAGGCGCAGCTCGTCATCGAGCGTCAACGTGCCGACTCACTCTCTCGACTTGTTGAGCAGATGCGTCAGCGTGAGAGCGAGTGGCAGAAGGCCTGGCACAGTGCCAAGCAGGAGCGTAAGCAGAAGCCTGTGACGCAGGAGAGCTTTGCTGTCGATTACTCCCCTGCCGAACTGGACTCTCTATCTGCCGAGTTAAGGAGGCAGCAGGTGAGTGATGCGTTTCAGCACTTCTTCGATAACTATGTGTGCGAGCCCGCGACGCTGAGCACCGATTCTTCGCGCGACTCAGTTTATAAGAGTCGCCTGAATGCTATGGTTACGCCTATACGCTTGCCCTACAACGAACTTGTCAGAACGAACATACAACGCTATACCGATGTTACAGGCGTTATGAGCCGTGTGTTGTCGCGTGCACAGTATTACTTCCCGATGATTGAGGAGGAGCTACTCAAAGCAGGCCTTCCTGTTGAACTGCGCTCGATGGCAATTATAGAGTCGGCATTGCAGGCTACGGCATATTCCAGGGCAGGTGCAGCAGGCTTGTGGCAGTTTATGCCCGCCACGGCCAAGGCCTACGGCTTGGAGGTGAACACAATGATAGACGAGCGTTACGACCCCTACAAGTCCACAAGGGCGGCGTGCCGTTACTTGAAGGACCTATATAATATGTATAACGATTGGAGCCTTGCTATTGCCGCCTACAACTGCGGTCAGGGTAATGTGAATAAGGCTATTGCACGCGCAGGCGAGAACCCCGAGTCGTTCTGGGATATATATTGGCACCTGCCCTCGGAGACCCGAGGCTACGTCCCCGCCTTCATCGCAGCAACGTATGCCTATGCCTACCATAAGGCCCACGACATAACCTACACGGAGCCTCCAATGCCTATTGCTGTGGATACCATTCAGGTCGATAGACTTCTGCACCTGGGGCAGGTATCATCAACAATAGATGTCTCGGCCGAGACGCTTAAAATGCTTAACCCTCAGTATAGGTTGGAGATTATACCTGCCACAACAAAGAGCTACACCCTGATACTGCCTACAAACCGCATAAGCGAGTATATTGCACATCAGGATTCGATATTTGCCAAGGACTCCACCTTCTTGAAGGAGTATATCAACCCCGCCGTGGTGGATAAGAAGATGCGTGAGGTGGCGGTTATCTTTCACCGCGTAAAGAGTGGCGAGACTTTGGGTGGTATAGCACGCAAGTATCGCGTTACGACCAAGCAGATTATGACGTGGAACCGCTTGAAGAATGCTAACCGCATAAGTATAGGTCAGCGTCTGAGAATTGAAAAACGATAGAAGATGATATTTCAGGACCACGATACCATTGTAGCCCCCGCAACGGCTGTGGGTGGAGCACTGTGTGTAATAAGGCTCAGCGGCGATAGGGCTATTGAGATGTGTGACAACATCTTCCGTGGTCGTAAGCCTCTGCGTGAGTGCGCTGCTGCGACGCTGCACTATGGCACTATTGTCGAGGGTGACGAGGTGGTCGATGATGTTGTTGTGAGCCTGTTTCGTGCACCCCACTCCTATACGGGCGAAGATTCGGTGGAGATTTCGGCTCACGGCTCGCGCTATATCGTGCAACGTATCACATCACTTCTTCTGGCGCAGGGTGCACGCCTGGCTCAGGCGGGAGAGTTTACTCGCCGTGCCTTCCTTGCCGGCAGGATGGACCTTTCGCAAGCGGAGGCTGTGGCAGACGTTATAGCCTCGTCATCACACGCCTCACACGCCATTGCCTCGACACAGATGCGAGGAGCCTACTCCGAGGAGTTGCGCTCGCTGCGTGATAAACTGCTGCATACAGCTTCGCTGCTTGAATTGGAACTCGACTTCTCGGAGGAGGATGTGGAGTTTGCCAACCGCGAGGAGCTGCGCACGCTGCTTAGCTATATATTGGCAAAGGTAGATGCGTTGGCGGAGTCGTTCTCGCTGGGTAATGCCATCAAGGAGGGTGTTATGGTCGCCATTGCGGGTCGTCCCAATGTGGGCAAGAGTACCCTGCTAAACCGCCTTGCGGGCGAAGACAGGGCTATGGTGTCGGATATTGCCGGCACAACACGCGACACTATCGAGGTTGTGACCAATATCGATGGTGTGTTGTATCGTTTTATCGACACCGCAGGAATGCACTCTACCGACGATAGGTTGGAACTAATGGGTATAGAACGCACCGAGCAGGCTCTGCGCAAGGCCCGCATAATCTTGTGGATGCAGGAGGCTGGTGATGAGGCGGAGCTGGGCTATACGCCGACTGCGGGGCAGACGCTGATTCACATAGTAAATAAGATAGACCTGATGGATAGCAAGCCTTCAAACTCCCCCACGGCTGATGTCCCAACCATCTGCCTCTCGGCCAGGAGCGGCGAGGGTGTTGGGGAACTGATAGAGATGTTCAGGAGCCTTACCAATGTCTCGGCAGCATACGAGGGCGAGGTTATCGTTTCGTCACAACGTCACTATGAGGCTCTCTTGCAGGCTGGCGATGCCCTGCGCTCGGCTCTTGCAGCCCTCGATGCAGGCCTTAGCAGCGACCTGCTGAGCGAAGATATCCGTCAGGTGATGCACCACCTCGGCACCATTACCGGCGAAATCACCAACTCCGAGATACTGCAATCAATCTTCTCTCGTTTCTGCATCGGCAAGTAAATTTGCATACCAATGATAAAATGATTTATCATCGTTTATCGCAAAGCGCTCATTTTGAGCGCTTTTTTTGTTTTTGGTGATAAAGCCATTTATTACTGTTTATCATCGTTACGCAATATTTCTTCGCCCTATTTCACCCCCAATGTCCAATGTCATCATTCAAGAAAATTTTAAGTGCTTGATTGAGCGGATTTTGGGGTGAAATGCAATGAGGTGCAATGGAGTGCAATGGGCTGCAATGAAATGGCGAAATAAATTCTACATTCTACACGAAAGTATCATTTATCCATCCTAGGACATCGTCAGTGAAAATTTCGCCGGTTATTTCGCCTAGGTTGTGGACACCTCCCAAATATCGCTAATATGAGCAAGATTGAAGTTAAAAAAGTTTGTCAGTTTTGCGGCAAAGAATTTATCGCCCATAAACTGAGTACCCGGTTTTGCT
>JAZUMN010000078.1:0-67657 GCA_045603645.1 Alistipes sp.
GTTTTGCTTGATTTTGTCCTCAAAACTTTTGGACTTGGAGCGGAAAACGAGACTCGAACTCGCGACCCCAACCTTGGCAAGGTTGTGCTCTACCAACTGAGCTATTTCCGCAAAATGTTGTGAACTTACAACCCTTTTCTATCGGATTGCGAGTGCAAAGATAGAGCAAATTTTTTATTCTCCAAAACTTTTGCAAAAAAAATGCACTTTTTTTTTATTTTTCACACAAGCTGTGATGCTCTACCCTATGCTCACAACCCCGCATCACATTGACAATCACCATTATATATGCTTGGCGACAATTCTGCCGCCCCAGACCATCAAAACGCCCACACAAAGGCTCAGCGTGGTATACACGGCAAAAACGCTCCACTGTCGCTGCTGCACAAGCAGGAAAATATCGTCAGCGAAGGATGAAAAGGTGGTGAAGCCTCCACAGAAGCCCGTGACAAGCATAACATTTGCTGCTGTCGAGAGCATATTTTCCCTCTCCGCCAGACCGAGCAGGGCACCAATCAGGAAGCTGCCTATGATATTCACAACGAAAGTACCCAGCGGGAAGCCTCCCACAGCCCACAAATGACACAGTTTTCCCGTCAGGTAACGCAGGCAGGTGCCGACAAAGCCTCCAATGCCTGCCAAGAGCATATATCTAATCATAAAACTTTTATTTTTCGGAATTATACAGTTCCGTTTTTCGCCATAGCTGCAAACATCGTGCCTTCGACAGTCAGGCATCATCGCTGAGGGCAAGAACCGCTCGTGGCACATAATTTGCCACTGAATGTGTTGAAACTAAAAACATTCCGATTATGCATTTAACACCGAAAGAGATTGACAAACTACAATTGCTCACGCTGGGCTTGATTGCCGAGCGGCGATTGCAAAAGGGACTGAAACTCAACCACCCCGAGGCTGTGGCCTACATCACCTCACAGGCTTTGGAGGGTGCTCGTGCCGGCAAGAGTGTCGAGCAGGTTATGGCCGATGCCTCGCAGGCTCTGCGCCGCGAAGATGTGATGGAGGGCGTAAGCGATATGATATCTTTATTACAGGTCGAGGCGGTCTTTACCGATGGCTCGCGACTGGTAAGTATTCATCATCCCATAAAGTAAACGACTATGGATAGCGTAGCAAAGAAGAGCACAAAAAAATCTGCCGTGCCAGCCTCGCAGACCGAGCAGCACCAGAGCAATATGCACCCTCTCTACCCCAACGCCAAGGGTTTTCAGCCCAAACAGCAGGTGGCGGTGGGGGCTGTGATTTTGGGTGACGACACAATAGAGTACAACGTCGGGCGCGAGGTACGACACCTAACCATTCGCAACACGGGCGACAGACCTATTCAGGTGGGGTCGCACTATCACCTCTTTGAGGTGAACCGCTACCTTGAATTTGACCGCGCCGCGGCCTTTGGTATGCACCTTAACATCCCCGCCACGACAGCCATACGTTTCGAGCCGGGCGACAGCCGCGAGGTGGAGGTTGTACCCTATGCGGGCAAGCAGCGCATCGTAGGCTTCAACCACCTCACGAACAGCTATACGGGCGCCGAGGATACCCCCACCTACTATCCTGCCCGTCAGCGAGCCATCGCCCGTATGCACGCCGAGGGGTTCAAGTGTGAGTGTATGCAGCAAAAGAGTAATAAGAAGGTAAAATAGAGAAATATGGCAACAATATCAAGACAAGAGAACAACAACCTGTTTGGCCCTACGGTGGGCGATAAGATACGTCTCGCCGACACCGACCTTTATGTGGAGATTGAGCGCGACCTGCGTGGCTATGGCGACGAGGTGGTATATGGCGGAGGCAAGACCCTGCGTGACGGTATGGCGCTTGCCAACACCATAACCTCCGAGGCGGGAGCCCTGGATATGGTCATCACCAATGTCACAATCATCGACCCGCTGCTGGGTGTGGTGAAGGCCGACGTGGGCATCAAGGATGGCAAGATTGCCGGCATAGGCAAGTCGGGCAACCCCAACATTATGGATGGCGTGGACCCTGACCTTGTTACGGGCGCCGCCACCGATGCCATATCGGGCGAGCACCTTATACTCACGGCGGCCGCCATTGACGGACACGTTCACTTTATATCACCACAACAGGCTGAGGCGGCGCTGAGCAACGGAATAACGACACTCTTCGGCGGAGGCATAGGCCCCAGCGACGGCTCCAACGGCACTACCATTACTTCGGGCGTGTGGAATATCGAGACCATGCTCAAAGCTGTGGAGAGTATGCCCGTGAATGTAGGGTTCTTAGGCAAGGGCAACTGCTCGGTAAGGCAGTCGTTGGAGGAGCAGATTGAGGCGGGTGCCTGCGGTTTGAAGATACACGAGGATTGGGGCTCGACACCTGCGGCTATATGCAAGTCGTTGGATGTGGCAGAGAAGTATGATGTTCAGGTGGCTATTCACACCGACACGCTCAACGAGGGCGGATATGTCGAGGACACCATTGCCGCCATAGATGGACGCACCATACATACCTACCACACCGAGGGTGCGGGCGGAGGTCATGCGCCCGACCTGTTGAAAGTTGCGAGCCTGCCATTTGTACTGCCCTCATCAACAAACCCCACACTACCGTTTGGTATCAACTCTCAGGCAGAGCTATTCGATATGATTATGGTGTGTCACAATCTCAACCCTCAGATACCCTCCGACGTAGCCTTTGCCGAGAGCCGTGTGCGACCGGGCACGCAGGCCGCCGAGAATGTGCTGCACGACTTGGGCGTGCTGTCGATGATAACCTCCGACTCGCAGGCTATGGGACGTGTGGGCGAGTCGTTTATGCGTGCCGTGCAGATGGCCTCTTATATGAAGAGTGCGTGCGGCAAGCTCCGCGAGGATAGCGACCAGAACGATAATTTCAGGGTGCTGCGCTACCTTGCCAAGGTGACGATAAACCCCGCCATAGCATTCGGCATATCCCGCTACTTAGGCTCGGTGAGCAAGGGCAAGGTTGCCGACCTTGTGCTGTGGGAGCCGCAGTTCTTCGGGGCGAAGCCCAAGATGGTGTTGAAGGCGGGTGTCATCAGCTGGGCGAATATGGGCGACCCCAATGCCTCGCTGCCTACGCCCCAGCCCTGCTATTACAGACCTATGTTCGGTGCCTATGGCAAGACCCTTAGGGAGAGTTGCCTTAGCTTTGTCTCGAAAGCTGCCGCCGAGCGTGACATAGCCTGCCGCCTGGGGTTGCATCGTCAGGTGGTGCCCGTATGCGGCACGCGTCAGCTGTCGAAGTGCGATATGGTGCTTAACTCCGCCACACCACGCATAGATGTCGATGCCGAGAGTTTCGAGGTGGCGGTAGATGGTGTGAAGGTATATGTCGAGCCCGCCAAGAGTGTGGCTCTGGGACAACTATATTGGTTTAGTTGATATGATACGCGTAACCGAAATTTTAGGTAACATACACTCTTCCAGGTGGGCCTCCGAGGCCGAGCAACTCAACGTGCGCAAGATAGACGTCAAGGAGTGGACAGCGCAGAAGAGCCGTTTTGTGGCGTATGACGACTTTGGCGAGGAGTACCACTTCTGCCTCGACCGCCACACTCAGCTGCGCGACGGCGATGTGGTGGCTTTCGACAAGGGGGCAAACCTCATAACGATTATAAATCTGCGCTTGCAAGATATTATGGTTATCGATATGGGGGCATTGCTGAGCCAACCTCTCGATGTGGCACTCAGTATGGCGGTTGAGATAGGTCACGCCCTGGGCAATCAGCATTGGGCGGCGGTGGTGAGAGGCACGAAGATATATGTGCCGCTTATTCTCGACCGCAAGGTTATGGACAGCGTTATGCAGAGTCACCACTTCGACCACATATCCTATACGTTCCGCCCCGCCAACCAGGTTATACCCTACCTCTCGCCTCAGGAGGTGCGAAGGCTGCTGGGAGGTGCGCACGGCGACAAGCATCACAATGCGTGTCACAACGCGTGTCACGGCAAACATCACAAAGGCTGATATGAGGGACATAACGACAGCCTACCGCCTTATGCAACTCTGTGACTCGGCACTTCCCGTGGGAGGGTTCTCCTTCTCCTGCGCTTTGGAGAGTGCCGCAGCACAGGGAATGCTTCGCTCCGCAGACGATATTGAGGAGTATGCAGGGTCTGTACTTCGCCTGACGCTGCTGAGTGATGGTGTGGCGGCACTCCACGCCTTGCGTCACGCCAACTCCATTGCGGAACTATGCCACACCGACAGAGAACTTTACGCCATAAAAGCCTCCGCCGAGATGCGCTCAATGAGTACGCGTATGGGGCGCAAGCTGGCGGAACTGTCAGCGCAACTTATACCCTGCCACGACACAAGAAGGTGGCTTGACTGTATTGCAGAGGGTAGCACAAAAGGGTGTTATGCCACTACACAGGGGCTTATTTTCTCGTTATGCGACGCTGCGGAGCAGGATTTGTTCTCGGCTGTGGGGTACGGAGCAGCCTCGATGGTTGTGGGTGCGGCGCTCAGGCTATTACGAGTTACGCATCATCAGACGCAGCAGATACTCTTCTCGTTCGCACCTCTTATTGAGGCTCTCTACGCGCAAGCCCGCAACTTACCGCTACATCAGATGCAGGGCTTCGCGCCACAATTGGATATACTCTCATCGTTACACGAGAGAGGCCTTCAACGAATGTTTATGTCATAGATTATGAACTCTACTTGCAGAATTGGCATTGGCGGCCCCGTAGGGTCGGGCAAGACCGCCATAATTGAGGCTATAACTCCCCGACTGTTGGAGTTGGGACATAAGGTGCTTATCATCACAAACGACGTTGTGACAACCGAAGATGCTCAACACGTGCGCCGCATATTAAAGGGTACGCTTGCCGCAGAGCGCATCATAGGCGTTGAGACGGGCGCCTGCCCACATACGGCGGTGCGTGAGGACCCCTCGATGAACCTTGCCGCCGTGGAGGAGATGGAGTCCAAGTTCCCCGATGGCGACGTGGTGCTGATTGAGTCGGGTGGCGACAACCTGACGCTTACATTCAGCCCCGCCCTGGTCGATTTCTTCATCTACGTCATAGATGTTGCTGCGGGCGACAAAATTCCGCGCAAGGATGGGCCCGGCATATCGCACTCCGACATATTGGTAATAAACAAGACCGACCTGGCACCCTATGTTCACGCCTCATTGGAGGTTATGCGCCGCGACTCGCTCGCTATGCGTGGCGAGGGACATCCCTTTGTCTTTACCAACTGCTTC
Source organism: Alistipes sp. (assembly GCA_045603645.1). GTDB lineage: Bacteria > Bacteroidota > Bacteroidia > Bacteroidales > Rikenellaceae > Alistipes. Next base: position 5,225 of record JAZUMN010000078.1, read on the forward strand.
ACGGGCGAGGGTATAGAGGAGCTGGTTACACTCATCCGACGCCTTGCTCTCTTCGATAGTGAATTATGACAACCCCCTCTACCCTTTCCGCCGCCTCACACGGCAAGCGTGGCTATCTGCGTTTAGGCTTTGAGCAGGATAGTCGGGGGCGCAGCATCCTGCGCGACCTGTACCGAGGTGCTCCACTGATAGTACAGCAGGCGCTCTACTTCGATGAGCAGATGCCCCTGCTGCCCTGCGTCTATATACTCTCGGCAGGAGGGCCTATGGTCGAGGGTGACAGGTTTGAGCAACACATTAGGATGCGACCCGACAGCTGCGCCCACATATCGACGGGTGCAGCCACGAAGGTCGCCCAGATGCGTGGCGGGGAGGCTCGCCTATGGCAGCGAATAACCCTCGACAGGAACTCCTACCTTGAATATATACCCGAGGCTGTGATACCCTGCCGCGGAGCCCGCTACACGGCGAAGACCGAGGTCGTGGCAGATGACTCCGCCACACTCTTTTTCTCCGATATCGTAATGAGTGGACGCCGCCATTCGGGCGAGAGGTTTTGCTATGAGCGGTTATCGCTGGGCACAAGAGTTGTGCGCCCCAATGGCGAGGTGGTTTATACTGACAACCTGCACATTGAGCCTGAGCACAGCCCGCCGCATCTCAAAGGCGTTATGGCGGGCTACGAGGTCTTTGGCTCGGTACTCATCCTCTCAACTAACGACACGGCGCAGGCTCTTTTCAACGAGTTGCAACCTTATATGCGCCCAGATATGGCTCTGGGGGTAAACCTCTTGCCCTTCGGTGCGGGCTTGGGCTGCCGCATATTGGGACAGGAGCGAGCCGCCGTGAAGGCAGAGATAAGGCGTATATGTTCCGCCCTGAGACTCAGAGTCAAGGGCGTGTCGCTCCCCGAGGAGTTTGTATGGAAATAATCAAAAAAACAAAATGGTATGATAAAAGAACTTACTGAAAAAATCTCCAATCGCGGAGTATTAGGATTTTGCAAGGTACTGCTGCGTGGTGTGGGGCAGGTTATGTTTCAGGAGAATGCCTGGACAGGACTCCTCTTCATCGCGGGCATCTTCTGGGGAGCCTACACCTCCGGCAACCCGAATGTTGCGTGGGGCGCTATGCTTGCGCTTATGGTCTCAACAGCTACGGGCTACATACTCAACCTGCCCGAGAAGGATGGGCAGCAGGGGCTGTGGGGCTTTAATGGAGTGCTGGTAGGCTGCGCCTTCCCCACATTTTTGGGCGACACAATATGGATGTGGCTCTCGCTGGCACTATGCTCGGCACTCACGGTGTGGGTCAGGGAGGCACTTAACAATGTTATGAAACCGTGGAAGATAAACTCCTTCACCTTTCCCTTTGTCATCAGCACCTGGCTCTTTCTGCTCGCGTCACGCGCTCTGTTTGGGTTGGAGCCTGCACATCTGCCATCACCTACGTTGCCCGACAACCTCGAAACGGGAGGCATACTCTACACTGGTGAGGTGGTTACATATTGCCTCAGAGGCATCTCACAGGTCTTTTTGCTCGACAGCTGGGTGACAGGGTTACTCTTCTTGGTGGGACTGATGATAGCCTCACGCTGGGCTGCGGTGTGGGCAGTCATAGGCTCGGCGGCAGCTATTGTGACAGCATCGGCTCTGGGTGCTTCGGCTCACGACATATCACACGGCCTGTATAGTTTCAGCGCCGTGCTCACGGCAATAGCCCTCGCCACGGTGTTTTATCGCCCTTCGTGGCGCTCGGCACTCTGGGCTCTGGTGGGCATCATCATCACGGTAGTGTCGCAGGCGGCTATGAATGTCATCCTCGACCCCTTTGGGCTTGGCAGCCTCACAGCGCCCTTCTGCATAGCGACGTGGATGTTCCTGCTGCCTATGTTCAACCTCGACGGCTCTAAACCCGACCACTCTCATTGGTCACCTCATTTGAAGGCTCACCTTCGTCCGAAGCGTCAGCGTGCCTGAACAGCCACTGGCGCGAGCCCTCACCCAGGATATCTCTGCCCAGGAAGGCGGTTACAAAGGCACCCACAAGTTGCAGTGCCAGCGTAACCGCCAATACTGCATCCACACCGCCCCATTTGAGTATCAGAGGTGTGGTCACAACGCCCGCGACAGCCCCCGCCTTACCCATAGCGGCTGCAAGCCCCGCACCGGCACTACGCTCGGCGACAGGATATATCTGCGGCGGGAGGATGAAGGTTATAAGATGAGGCCCTGCATTGAGGAATATCTCGAAGATAATCAAACCCGCAACAAGCACCCAATCGGCCAGATGCAGCGTATAGCCTGCAATGATTACGGCAAGACCCACAGCACTGAGCACAAAACCCCAGCTCTGCTGACGAATGTGTGACGAGCGGCGCAGACGCCACAGCCCCAGAACGAAGCCCACCATCACGAAGATATTGACGTAAGCCGACAGCTCCACCGACGAGGTTATATATTCGATGCTGTCGGGCGTACCACGGCTTATACCCAGGGCCATAATAAGCGTAGGCATAAAGACCCCCACGCCATAGACTCCATACCCCTCGCAAGCCCACGGCACGGAGCACAATATTGCCGCTCTAAGGCTCTTGCCGCCAAGCATCTGCCGCCACGAGAAGCGACCGAGCTCGGCAGCTTGATTACGGACAGCTATCTCACCTATCTCGACATCCTGACCCAGGAAATAACGCACGGCGTGCTGCGCCTCCTTCCGCCTGCCACGGGCAAGCAGCCACCCGGGACTCTGCTCGAAACTCACCGACGAGGTAATCATCACAACGGCAAGCAACGCCACAAGCAGAAACAACCCGTTCCAATGGTTTTTATCCTGCCAATGCAGAAGTATGTAGAAGCAGGCGAGGGCCATCAGCAGGTTACCCACGGCAGAGGTTGCCTTGGCCGCACCCACCATAAACAGTCGCCAGCGGCGAGGCATAATCTCGGATATGTAGTCCGAGTCGAGACTGTAACCGCCGCCTACGCCAAAGCCCATCGTAAAGAGAGCCACAGCCTGCACTCCAAGCGAGCCCGACAACATAGCCATCACAGCCCCCGCAAGAATAAGTATGGGACTGAGACGGAAATAACGCAGGTAACCCCTCTCGTCACTCCACCGCCCCACAAGCAGCGAGCCCACCATAATACCCACAAGGCTCATTCCTGCAAGCGTGCCCTGCATCGCCGCCGAGAGGTGAGGGTGTGACAGCAGGTGCATCATAGGTATAACCACACCTATAAGTGTCGAGAGCGCTCCACCCGTGAACTGCCCCAGCGAGGCGGCCATCCACACCCTGAGGTGTCCCCAGCGCAGAGGCATAGTGTCCATATCGACAGCCTTGCCATCGGCACTCTGACCTATGTGGAGCAGCCGCTGACGCAGCTCCTGCCACTTCTCGATGGTCCAGCGCAGAGCCACACCTACACCTACACCCACCGCCGACTCGAAGAAACGCAGCATACAGTTTGTGGCGGGGTCTGCCTCGGGCGACATCTGCGACACAAGCATTATTATTAGCAGTGTGATAGTTGCTATACGGCCGTTGTTGTAGATGTTGAGCATCATACACAGAGCCTCCAACAGAAATATCGTGAGCAGCATACCCACGACCGAAAAAGGCAGCATTTTAAGGTATATGTAGGCTATCAATGCCCCCAGAAATGTACCCAGCACCCTGAGCAGCGAGGGACGCAGCGAGTCGCGATACGAGGGCAGCTGCAACACCGTCACAACCGAGGTGCACGAGAGCATGGCACCCATCCAGCGCGAGGCGGCGTGTATCTGCCCTGTGGCATAAATGCCGACATAGTAGGCGAGCACGATGCCCACACACGACACAATAAGCACAAAGGGGTGTATGCGTGCCACAGCCGAGGTTATGGCAAAGCGAAGCCGAGAGATGATACTTTTTACTTCCATAACTGATTTTTCAGTTACAAGAGCAATTCTTGCACCAAACGACACAACCGCCAAAATATGTAAGGAGAGAAACAGGGACAAAAAAAATGAGGTCCTCAAAGGTATTCGACGCCAAGCGAGCACCGCTTTTTGTCTTAGTGACTGCGGCGCCACAGAAACGCCATTAGCAAGTCACAACCTTCGATAGCCTCAACCAACCTAAAACTACTAACCTAAATGAACCTTAAAAACTTCGAGTGCAAAGATAAGGCGAAAATATTTACTGTGCAAGTAATTTTTCAAAAATTTTATAATTTTTTTAATTTATTTTAACATTAAAATTATAACGGCCTGATTTCCACAATGTTGTGTTTTCGAGAAAAATCGGTCAAAAAATCCACATTTTCAGGTCAAAACCCCTACTTTCCGATTTTTTCACTATTTTTGTAGTAATAGGCAGGCACAAATGTCGCAACACAAAAGCATATAAACTATGGAAAACACATCATTTTCGGGCATCGAATCTATCGTCAGGGCGCAACGCGAGTTCTTTCATTCGGGCATAACACTCGGCATCGACTTCCGCGAAAAGCAACTACGCAGATTGGCGGAGGCGTTACAGGAGTGGGAGAAGCCTCTGTATGAGGCGCTGTGGCACGACCTTCACAAGTCCAGAGAGGAGGCCTGTCTCACCGAGATAAGCATAATCGAGGGAGAGATCAAGACCCACCTCCGCCACCTGAAACAGTGGGCAAAGCCCAAACGCCGCTCCACACCCTTGAAGATGTGGCCCTCACGCAGCTACGAGGTTAGCGAGCCTCTGGGCTCGGCTCTCATCATTGCTCCGTGGAACTACCCCGTGCAGCTGCTGCTGAACCCTCTGGTAGGTGCTATCGCCGCGGGCTGCACAGCCATATTGAAGCCTTCGCCCTATGTACCCGAGGTGTCGCGCGTGCTGGGCGAGATGATTGAATCGGCCTTTGACGAGAGATATATTGCCGTGGTGCAGGGCAACCGCGAGGTGAACACCGCCCTGCTGCAACACCGCTTCGACATAATCTTCTTCACGGGCAGCCCCGCCCTGGGCAGGGTCGTTATGAGGGCTGCGGCGGAGCATCTTACGCCAGTAGTCTTGGAACTTGGCGGCAAGAGCCCCTGCATTGTCGATAAGAGTGCCAACCTGAAAGTTGCGGCGCGCCGCATAGCGTGGGGCAAGAGCCTCAATGCAGGTCAGACGTGCATAGCTCCCGACTACCTATTTATACATAGGACTGTCGAGGAGGAGTTTATCAAGGAGTTCAAGGCTGCCATCAAGGAGTTGCTCGGCGAGGATGCGCAGCAGAGCCGCCACTATGTGCGTATGGTGAGCGAGCGAGCCTTTGAGCGTGTTGTGAGCTACCTCGACGAGGGCGACATTGCGGCAGGAGGTACAACCAACGGCGACGAGCTCTATATTGAGCCCACGCTGCTTACCAACGTCACACCCTCGGCAAAGGTTATGCAGGAGGAGATTTTCGGTCCCGTGCTGCCTATGATTGCATTCTCCACGCAGGAGGAGGTTATAAAGTTTATCAACGAGCGCGAGAAGCCCCTTGCCCTCTACTACTTTGGCGACGAGGAGAGGGGCTGGCGCATCCTATCGCGCACCTGGTCGGGTGGTGCGTGCCTGAACGATACGATTATGCACATCGCCAACGAGCGTCTGCCCTTTGGAGGTGTGGGTAATTCGGGTATGGGATGTTACCACGGCAAGCACTCCTTTGATGCCTTTTCGCATCGCAGGGCTGTGGTTGCGGCACCCACCTGGATAGATTTGCCATTTAGATATATGCCCTATAAGCTCTTCTCAATAGTAAAACGGCTTTTATAGCTAAAAGTCTATATTCTACAAAAAGAAATTGATTTTCAGCACAATACATTTTTTTGAGCTGAAAAAGTCAAAAAAAAGCCAAAAAGTCTTTTATTTTCAACATAAATTCACTATTTTTGCAGTGAATTGTAGAGAATCCTCCCTCCGAAAATTCGGGGGGGGGATTTTTGGTTTTCAACTCTCTTACTATCAGGCAGTTGCTATCAAATCTCCCACTTCTCTGCGACAGGTTAGGTAAAAACAGGTTTATAGTGTACCCGAAAAACAACACACAATATTAGTTAGTTTTACAATGAGAAGTTTTTTATCTTTCGCCATAGCGGCGGTGCTGCTTATGGCGAGCTGCACAAAGGATGTTGATTCTTTGAACGCAGGAGGGGAGAGTTTGAAGGTGACCTTCACGGCCGACATCCCCATTCAGACCGAGGTGGTGCGTGCAGGCGAGGCTGAGGCAGCGACCCTGCTTACCTATGTCGTGTACGACAACAACACCCCCAAGACCAAACTTGTTGACGGCACACTTGAAGTGCAAGGCAAGAGCGCACGTCTTGACCTTGACCTTATCAAGGGCGAGACCTACAACATTGCCTTCTGGGCGCAAGCCCCTGACGGTGCTCCATTTGAGTTTGATATGGAGACCGCAACAATCAAGGCCGACTACTCCAATGCTGTGGCAAGTACCGAGGCTCTGGATGCATTCTACGCTGTGGTGACCGATTTCACTGTTTCGGGCACTATATCACAGTATATCACCCTCAAACGTCCCTTTGCGCAGGTAAACATCGGCGTTCCCGCCGAGGAGTTGGAGAATGCTGCGGCATTAGGCGTCAAGGTCACCAAGGCCGAGATTGCCGTTACCAACGTAGCCAACACCCTCGACATTTTCACGGGCGAGGTGTCGGGCGAGGAGGATGTAACCTTCGGTATGGCTGCACTGCCCACGGAGAAGCTCGTAGTAAACGAGAGGGAATATGCCTACCTGGCCTATGCTTACCTCTTTGTTGATAAGGGCGACAACATCACCGACTCTACCGACCTTACGTTTCAGCTGGCAAGCGACACAAAGAGCATCAAGGAGATTACCATCCCTGCCATCAGCTACCGCCGCAACTACCGCACCAACATCCTGGGTCGCCTGATTACCGGCTCGGCAAGTTTCAGCATATCTATTGACGACAAGCTTACTGACGAGTCTTACGAAAACATATGGGCCAACTATGGTGGTATCTACACCAAAGAGGCCTTGGCGGGCAAGACAATAGAGATACCCGAGGACTGGCACATCAGAAATGGCTATCTTATCGAGCCTATGCCCGAGAACTGGACTGTCGAGAGCACACCTCTGTACACCAAGTCATACACCATCGACGGCAAGGGCTCTACCATATTCTTTGAGCCTGAGAGTTACAAATTCGTGGTAAAGAATGCCTTTGCAGCTGCCGACAGCCAGTTGGTCACCGTCAAGGATATCTCATTCGCAGGTGAGCACTTCGGCATCTTCGGAGGTGTCTATGGTGGTGTTACAGGCCGCAAGGACTATATTACCGTGTTTGAGAATGTGAATATTATAAACAACGGCATCTATTGCTACAATAGCGCCGGCACGATTCCTATGTCGGCATATTCAAATCTCGGCTCGGCTACGCTTAACAACTGCACCATTAAGGGTACATACTGGGTCGGCGCAAAGGACTTGAACGAAAATGCCCAACCGTGCTACGACCGTTATGGTGTCTATGATGTCTTTGTGCCAAACAATAAGTTAACCACCCTCAACGATTGTGAGGTTGGAACTATATATGTTCACAACAACGGCCACCTGACCGTAGCAGGAGCATCGACAGTTGATAAGATAGACGCCAAGGCACTTGTAAATGGCACTGTCACCATAGAAGCTGGGGCTAAGGTTGCGTTGCTGAATGTAAATCAATATTCGGCGAGGTATGCCCCAACCATCAATATCAAGGCGGGGGCAACTGTTGAGACGCTGCAACTAAACTCAATTGCCAAGATCTCGAAAATCACCATTGACGCGGGTGCAAACATCTCTAAGATTATATATAAAGGTGTTGAGTACACCTCTATTGAAGATTTTAAGAGTTCATTGTAATTTGTGTCAGATATATGATTGCGGAGCCTGACTGCTCCGCACTCCACAATAGCAGAGGCTATCCCACGCGGGGTGGTCTCTGTTGTTAATAGATGTCTTGCCACGGCGGCAGGGGAATTCAAAATTGAATCCATAAACACGTCATGCCACATTTTTGCAAAGGGCAACAGTCGCAAAAGTCGGAAAGGGTGCAGGCAAAAATGATTGGCATCTACCTTTGCGGGTAGACGGTGGCAGGAGTGACAACCATTTGTAAAAGGTAGATTCCCATCGTCGGCTACGCTAATCCACCACAAGGGTGGCTTTTCACCGCCTCTGCTCGGCATAGAAAGCAAGCTTTCTCTGCCCTCGCCTCAATGGCGGCGTTCCGGGGAATGACGTTTATATTACAACATTCAAGTATATAATTCCGAAAAAAAATGAGGTTGCCCGGTAGTTTGAAGGGCAACCTCGTTTCTGAATTTGTACAACAAGGGCAACGCAGAAATCACCTTGTTAGGCAACTTCTTTTCAGAAGCGGAGCTTAATTACAGGGTGCTTCTCGCAGGGAATCCACATATTCTCAACGGTGAATGCCAGCTCCTTATCCTTATCCACGCTCACGATGCGCGATGTGAAAGGACGCAACTCAACGGGGTTGCCGCCAAAGTTAAGCGTAAAGGTCATAGAGGTATTGTTTACCATATTCATCGTGCGCTTGCCGTTCTTATCAACCTTGAAGGTCTCGAACTTAACACACGCCATAAAGAAATCCTTGATAAGCTGCTCCTCGCCCGCCAAAGCACCAAAGAAATAGGCAAGGGTGCGGCGCTCCTTCAAAGCCTTCTTAACAGCCTCCAAAGAGTTGTTCTCGGCAAGGATGAAGGTCATAGGACGGCGGTGGCCCTGTGCCACGAAGTCCATAGTTGTTGAGCCGTGGATGTCGGTGTTTGAGGCCATAAAGAGATTCTTCTCAACGGCACGCGTAACAATAGGAGGATAGAACTCTATGTCGTTCATAACCTCAACGCCGTCAATCAGACCCTCGTCGTACACCTTCTGCTCGAAGTCGATGATATCGACATTGCGGCGCAACCAGCCCGGGTGGTTCTGCATAATGAGCGCACCCTGCTCACGAGCCTTGCGGATAGATACCAATGGGTCGGGGTCGTAAATGGCGTTCACATCCTTAACAAAGAGAGCGTTGTAGTGACCTACGCGGTGGGGGTTGCGTGTAACCTCGGCACCGGGGATAAGCGTAATGCCATAGCCTCTGGCAGCAGCCACAGCCTCCCTGTTTGACGCATTAAGGTCAGAAAGAATCTCGCCACTCTGAGCCTTCTTGGGGTCGCCGTTGAAGTAGCCCTTCAAGTACGATATCATTCTGCCCTCCCAGGGACGGTGCTCGATATGCTCGGTGATGGCAAGAACATCCAAGCCGTCAATCCACGCCTCACGCACACGGAACTCGGGAGTAACAGTACCGTCAGAGTAGATTGTGTGGGTGTGGAGGTCGGCTTTAAGCACCTTGTAGCCATTCACCTTGGGCAGTACGAACTCGTTACGCAGCGGCTCACGGGGAGCAGCGACACGCAACATATCGACATTGTGCTTGTCCTGATAAAAGGTCGTCTGTGCAGATACGCCCGCAGCCATAAAGCACGCTGCGGCAAGTAAAAATAATCTTTTCATAGTACAAATGTTTAGTTAGTATTCGCTGCTATCTCTGCTCGTTATCGCTCCTCAACAACGATGTTGTCTACGGCAAAATATTTTGGTGTGGTCATACCCCACTCATTGGTATTGCCACCCAGGATGTTGAACTTGACGGTCACCACCTCGCCAAGTGACGAGAGCTCCCAGCGAGTCCACTCCTTGATGAGCGACCCCTTGCGGGCAAACAACATCTCGACAGTTGTGCCCTCACGACCCTCGGCATCGTAGCCCGTGGCGTAGAGGCGTATCTCCTCGCCAGCTCCAATAGCGGGAGAAAAATCGTTTCCGTTCTCGGCAATATTCACAAAGTAAGAGGTGGAGTTCACCCAGCACTCCCTGATGGTACGGGGCTTGCCGTCGGCAAAGGTCAGCACGGGGCGCATATCGAGCTCGACATCCACCTCAGGGTCATAGTTGCCATAAGCTATCAGGAAGGTGTCACTGCCGCCATAGCCGCCACCCGTGGTGGAATCCTCATTCTTGGCGTTATAGACGTAGAGGTCCGACTCGTAGGTGCCCTTGGCTGCGGGGTCGGAGGTGTTGTAGCGCGACAGCGTGAAGCCTCCGCCATACAGAGCGTAGCCGTAGTCAAAGGTGAAGGTCGCACGATGGCTGAGTGTTGTCTGCTCCTCCTGCCAGGTATAGCCCTCCTTCATAAACTCCCAGGTAGAGGGCTCTGTGGCAACCTTAGACTCAAACGCAGCATCCTCAAAATCAATGGTATATGTCGCCTTGGGAGGCGCAGGCTGCTGACCATCTTCCTCAGCGCAGGCTGCAAATGCCAGGCATAGCGCAGCACAGAAAAAAGTATAAAAAGTCTTTCTCATAATGCTCTATTTTAGCTGTGTAAAATTAACAAAATTTGGTGGGATGGCAAAAAAAACGACTCAAAAAACAATTATTTTATTATGTTTTTTGTAATTTTAAGGCATCTTTTGCGACTAATATATTGACGGAAGATACTTTTCCAAGTACACAAAAAACAAAGGTTATGGCGATATTACAAGTTGAAAATGTTACGAAGCGTTACTCCGAGCATACAGCTCTGGACAACCTCTCGCTCACCGTGCCCGAAGGCTCCATTTATGGTCTGCTGGGTCCCAACGGTGCGGGCAAGAGTACACTCATAAGGGTTATAAACCGCATCACGCTGCCCGACGCGGGACGTGTGCTGTTTCAGGGTAAGCCCATCACCGACGAGGATATTTACAGCATAGGCTACCTGCCCGAGGAGCGCGGACTCTACAAGAAGATGAAGGTGGGCGAGCAGGCCATCTTCTTCGCACGCCTGAAAGGTCTGTCGCGCCGTGAGGCTATCGCCCGTCTGAAAGTGTGGTTTGTACGCTTCGGCATTGAGGATTGGTGGAACCGCAAGGTGGAGGACCTCTCGAAGGGAATGGCGCAGAAGGTGCAGTTCATCACCACCGTGCTGCACGAGCCCAGGCTGCTTATCTTCGACGAGCCCTTCTCAGGCTTCGACCCCATAAATGCCAACATCTTAAAGCAGGAGATTCTACGCCTCAGAGATAATGGTGCTACGGTGATATTCTCGACCCATAATATGGCGAGTGTGGAGGAGATTTGCGACCACATAACACTTATAAACAAGTCGCACAACATACTCTCAGGCTCTACCGACGAGGTGCGCCGCCGCTTTGGCGAGAACCTCTTCGAGGTGGTATATAATGGCGAGGCAGAGAGCCTCTGCGATGCGCTGACGCCCTATGCCGAGGTTATCGAGCAGACCCCTGCCACCGACTCGGCGCCCTGTCAGATGCGCATACGCCTGAGAGAGGGCATAAGCCTGAGAGAGAGCATCGCAGCGGCAAACTCAGCCGTTGAGTTGCGCTCGTTCAGGGAGGTTATACCAAGTATGAACGATATATTTATTCGTGCCGTTGAGGGTAAACTGTAAAATTGATTGATTATGAGTAAGATAGGAATAATTGTGGCTCGCGAATTCAACGAGCGCGTACGCAAAAAGTCATTTATCATCACAACTATTTTGATGCCCCTGCTGATGATTGGGTTGATGGCGGCACCAACACTTATGATGCTCTTTGCCAAGGGCGAGCAGAAGCAGCTCATCGTCCTGGATGAGAGTGGCGTCATAGCCCCCCAGCTCTCGGGCGATGAGGATATTGTATTCCAGCAACGCGAGGTCCCACTTGACCAGGCGCGTGCCGACCAGGAATCCTTCGGTGTGCTGTGGATAGGTGCCGACATTGTCGATAACCCCAACAATGTGAAACTCTACACCAACTCCTCGTCGTCGATGTCGCTCGAAGGGAACATATCGTCGCAGATGGAGCGCATCATAGAGCAGGAGCGTCTGAAACGCTACGACATAGATAACTTGGAGCAGATAATAAAGGATGTCGAGGCAAACGTAACCCTTACGACCTACCGCAACGACCTCCAAGATGAGGGCGAGGCTGAGGAGGCCACCTCGTCGGGTGTGGCATATCTGCTCGGTCTGGTGCTGGGTATGATGCTCTATATGTTCCTGCTGATTTACGGCTCTATGGTTATGACCTCGGTCATCGAGGAGAAGGGCAGTCGTGTGCTGGATGTGCTGGTGTCGAGTGTCAAGCCCTTTGAGCTTATGATGGGTAAGATTCTGGGTGTGGCATCGGTTGCAGTTACGCAGGTAGCCATCTGGGCTGTGCTGGTATGTGGACTAAGTGCTGCGGTGATGCCCGCAATGATGCCCGAGGATATGATGCAGACCATCGAGGCTGTCGAGGCGGGTACGATGACCTCTGCTCAGGCAGGTATGGATGCCGATATGCTCTCGGCCGTGTCGCTTGCCACCGACCCCGTACGTCTTATTATGATGTTTGTGTGGCTGTTGCTCTTCCTTGTGGGAGGCTTCCTCTTCTACTCGGCTATGTTTGCTGCCGTAGGCTCGGCGGTGGACTCCATACAGGATGCCAATCAGTTGCAGACACCTATCACGGTGCCAATCATCCTGGCCCTTATACTTGCCATGTCGGTCTTTAACGACCCCGACTCATCGCTGGCCTTCTGGGGCTCGGTGATACCATTCACATCGCCCGTGGTGATGATGGCACGCATACCATTCGGAATACCTACTTGGGAGATTATCTTCTCGCTGGCGTTGCTCTACCTCTCGGTAGCCGTTATGGCGTGGATTGCAGGCAAGATATACCGCGTGGGAGTCTTTATGCACGGCAAGAAGCCTTCATTCAAGGAGTTGCTGTCGTGGATTAGACAGTAAAAGATATTCCCAGAGGGGTTACACTATCTCGGCAACGACGAAGTTACTGCCCCCGACAAATACTGCACCGCCCTGGCCAGCCCTGGTCAGGGCGTGTTGTAATGCCGAGGCGACACTCTCCACAACCTCTCCTTGCAGACCCTCCGCGGCTGCTCGACGGGCAAGCTCCGCAGCAGGCAAGGCTCGGGGTGAGGATGCCTGTGTAAAGATGTATTGCGCACCGCGCGGCAGCAGGGGCAACACTTGCGAGAGGTCCTTCTCGCGGGCAAAGCCCAACACACATACCACCCTGCCGTGGCTCGCAATAAGGGCTTCTATTTGCCTTGCCACATACCTCAGTCCGTGGGCGTTGTGACCCGTGTCACACACCACAAGAGGCTCGCGTGAGAGCACCTGCCAGCGACCTGTAAGGTGTGTCGTGGCGGCTGCCGAGGCAAGACCTTCGAGGTATGCTTTGTGGGGTATGGTAAGAGGCGAAAGGCGATGCAGCACATCGAGCGCCGCCGACGCCGTTATAACATTATTGTACTGATAGTCGCCCAGCAAATCGAGCATAACCCTAAACTCCTCACTGTCACGCTCACGACGCAGGAGGAAGTGCTGCAAGGCACCATCGTTACGGCTGCCAAGCACCTGAAAACATTGCTGCGCAAAATATATTTCAGAGCCCATACGCTGCGCCGCCGCGAGGAATACAGGGTCACACTCCGCACTCTGCTCACCCACAACTACGGGCACGCCCCGCTTGATGATGCCCGCCTTCTCGGCAGCTATAACTGAAAGGGTGTCACCCAGCAGGTCGGTATGGTCGTAGCCTATGTTGGTTACAACGCTCAGCAGAGGGGTTATGATATTTGTCGCATCCAGCCTGCCGCCCAGGCCCGTCTCGATAACTGCCACCTCAACATCGTGCTCGGCAAAGAGAGCAAAAGCCATTGCGGCGGTAATCTCAAAGAAGGAGAGCCCCAGGCGTTTTATATCGTCAAAGTGAGTGGAGACAAACTCCGTGACCTCAGAGGTGGAAATCATCTCGCCATCGATGCGTATGCGCTCACGAAAATCTTTCAGATGGGGCGAGGTAAACAACCCCACACGGTAGCCCGCATGTTGAAGCACCGACGCCATTATGTGCGATGTGGAGCCCTTGCCGTTGGTGCCGGCAATGTGCACAGAGTGAAAATCGTGCTGCGGATTACCTATCGCACCACAAAACTGCGTCATACGTTCCAGCCCGGGCTTATATGCCGCAGCACCCACCGTCTGAAACGAGGTGAGCTGGTTGAAAAGAAAATCTAAGGTCTGCGCGTAGTCCATATTATGCTACAAGATGATTCTTGCGTTTTATTCTGTAAGCCGTAAAGTAGAGCACACCAAGCAGCGACACCAGCAGCGACATTCGTCCCACCCAATCGCCATACTTCACATAAGGCGTTGTGTCGGTGCGCACCTCAACTGCCGACGTGAGCACGCCACGCTGCTCCCAGCCCATACTCTGAACGACATCGCCCCGTGAAGTGATGAAGCCCGACACTCCCGTATTGGCACTGCGTGCTACGGCACGGCGGCACTCTATGGCTCGCAGACGGCAGTAGTCGAACAGTCGCTTATGGCCTGGGGTATTGCCCCACCAGCCGTCATTCGACATCACAAGCATAACCTCGGCACCCTCACGCACAAAGCGTGCAAAGCAGTCGCCATAAATACCCTCATAACATATTGCAGGGCCATACTTCACGCCCGCCTTCTCAAATACGGCGGCCTTGTCGTTACGCCCCAGCTGCCCCGTGATGCCGCCCAAATCGACAAACTTATCCAGAAAGCCCGTAAAAGGCATAGCCTCAACGCCTATGACAAGGCGCATCTTATGGTGCAGACGCTGCTCGCTGTCGGCATTTATCGCCACCGCCGAGTTATAGACATCGTAGTAGCCTCCCCACGCCGAGCGAGCCGTGGCGGTAGGCTTCGACTGCGAAGCATATTGCTTTATGGTCGAGGCGCCCGTGACGAGCATTGTATAAGGATGTTCAGCCTCAACAGCCTGCACCACCTGCTCAACAATATGCCCCCGCAAGGGCTCGTCATCATCGAGCCTTTCGGGCAGGGCTGTCTCGGGCAGGAGTGCCACGCTGCTCGATGAGGGTGTCTGCGCAAGCAGGTCGAGGATGTTGCCTGTCTGCGCACGCACGCTGCCGCTGAACTTCTCCTCGTAACAATCTACATTGGGCTGCAACACCGACACCTGCACACTCTGCTCCTCGGGCTCATAACTGATATACATCACCGCCGACACCACCAAAGGCAACACGACCACCGCCGCAGCTCTTACCACCGGCCACGCCTTGCGGCTTGTCACAGCCTCGAAGATGGCTATGTTACACACCACAACCCACAACGAACCGCCAAAGACACCCGTTGCAGAGTACCACTGCACAGCCCACACATCGCGCGCGAAGCCGTTACCCAGCGTCAGCCACGGAAACGACAGCACCTCGGCAGAGGTGTAGAGGTACTCGGTGGCCACCCACCCACAAGCGAGCAACGTATATGCCAGGGCACGCGAAGCACGCTTCGAGACATAGTGATAGAGCATAAAGCCCACCAGATTCCAGAATGTAGAGAATATTGTGGCTGTGATAGGCCCCGAAGGGGTTGCTATCCACACCCACCATATAGTGGCGGAATTCCACAACACGAAGGTAAGGGAAGCCCACCCCGCCATACGCCACCAATCGCGTGCAGAGTCGGAGTACGACGCACTAATGAGCATCAGCGGCACCAGAGCCACCACCAGCGTAAGTCCCGTAGCTCCAAGCCACGCAGGGACGAGCATCGCAAGGCTCAGGGTCACGCATAAGAGTTTTATCTTCAACGACATAATCGCTACTGTTTTTCCAATTTATCAATATACAGCACACCGTCCAGGTGGTCTATCTCGTGCTGAAAGATGACGGCTGTAAAACCGCTCACCGTGTCGGTATGTTCCACAAAATCCGTGTCGCGGTAAGACAGCACAATCTGCTGCGCACGACTCACCTCACCCCTTAAATCGGGCACCGACAGACACCCCTCGCTACCGACCTTGCGCTCGCCAGGCATCGCCACAATCTCGGGGTTGAGGAAGAACTCAAACGGCGCACCCTCCTTGTCGAAGCGTTGCACGGCGACCATCCTGCGCAGGATACCCACTTGCGGAGCAGCTATGCCCACACCCTCATTTGCAGGGTTCTGCACCGTGGCGAGCATACGACGACAAAGGGTCGCAAATGCATCGGTGCCCACCATAGAGCGGCGCACAGGGCAGGACCTGCTGCGCAGAAGCAGTGAGTCGGCACGCTCGGCAATGGTCGTAAGTGACATAATATCGCCCTCGCCACCAAAAATAACATCTCTTTCGGCAGAGGTAAAGCCTCCGCCGCACGCGACAAGCAGCAGAGCGCTGCTGAGTATGAATAAAAACTGCTTCACTGCAAACCTATTTGATTGCAAATATACGAAAAAAACTATGGCGCGACCACAGCAAGGAAATAAAATCAATTTATTGCCAAAAATTTGTTTCCCTCACGGCGATATACTATCTTTGCTTAGGATAATGGGCTACACTATGAAGAGTGAACTAACAATCAATTACGAACACTTCGACCACATAGGGGAGTTACCCCTCACGGACCAGGAGCTGATAAAGGCTGCCGAGGAGGCTACGCAGCAGGCTTTCGCCCCATACTCGGGTTTCAGGGTAGGAGTTGCGGCACGTCTCCGTAGCGGGGAGATTATCACGGCAGCGAACTTTGAGAGTGAGGTCTTTCCTTCGGGCTTGTGCGCCGAGCGCATACTGCTCTACCACCATCAGACGCACTACGCCAACAACGCCATAGAGGCTCTTGCCATCACAGCCCACGACTCAGAAAGGGAGTGCTATCCGTGCGGAGCCTGCCGCCAGACGCTGCTCGATGTGGAGCGACGACAGGCATCGCCCTTGCGCCTTGTTATGAGTAACGGCAAAAGTGCCACCGTGGTAGGCTCTGCCGAGTGTTTATTGCCATTTTCATTCAGACTATGATACATATAGAAGATATTTTATACGAGGACAACCACCTGATTGTGGTAAACAAGCGCTGCGGCGACCTTGTGCAGCCCGACCGCGACACCGACGAGGCATTGGAGAACGACATCAAGGCGATGATAAAGGTGCGCGACCACAAGCCCGGGGATGTGTTCTTAGGTGTGGTGCATCGCATAGACCGTCCCGTAAGTGGCGCGGTTATATTTGCCAAGACATCGAAGGCCCTCACACGCCTGAACGAGATGATTCGCAATGGCGAGATACACAAGAGATATTGGGCTATCGTGGAGGCCCGCCCACCACAGGAGGAGGCAAGCCTCACACACTACATCGTGCGCGATGGCCGCACAAACCGCTCGCGTGCCTACGACAAGCCCAAGGGCGATGGCAAGAAGGCTATGCTCAACTACCGACTGCTGGGCTGCTCGACACGCTACACCCTCCTGGAAGTGGAGCTGCTGACAGGCCGTCATCATCAGATTCGTTGTCAGCTCTCGAAGATAGGCTGCCCGATAAAGGGTGACCTGAAATATGGTGCCAAGCGTTCAAACCCCGACGGAGGCATATCGCTGCACTCGCGCCGTGTGGAGTTTATGCACCCCGTACGCAAGGAGCCTGTGAGCATTGTAGCACCTACACCCAAGGATAATCTGTGGGAGTTCTTCGAAGGGTTAAAGTAACACATTATGAGACTACTTATTCAACGCGTACGCCGCGCAGGGGTGAGCATCGACAACGCTCTGCACTCCTCGATAGGCAAGGGGCTGCTGGTGCTGGTGGGCATTGAGGAGGCCGACGGGCAGGAGGATATAGACTGGCTCACGGGCAAGCTGCTGCGTCTGCGCATCTTCGACGATGAGAACGGAGTGATGAACCTTGACGTAGGTCAGGTGGGTGGCGAGATTATGATTGTGAGCCAATTCACGCTCCACGCCTCAACCAGGAAGGGCAACCGCCCCTCATATTTTCGCGCTGCACCCGAGGCTGTGTCACGACCTATGTACGAGAGGTTTGTCCACTCGATAGAGCAGGCCCTGGGCCAAAAGGTTGCCACGGGAGAGTTCGGCGCCGATATGCAGGTGGAGCTCATAAATGATGGGCCCGTAACCATTTGGATAGATTCACGCAACAGAGAGTAATATGAGACGACGCACACGCAAACTAAGCCCCAACCGTGCCATTATATACATCGCTATATTGGCGCTGGTGTGGTGCGTGAAGTACCTGCACGAAAATTTCCTCACCTCCGAAAGCACCAAAGCGGAGGGCACCGCACTTGTTACACCTGCGCAGGCGCAGACAGAGCAGGTCAGCGATGAAGAGGCAAGCCACAAGGCAGACAAGCGCAGCAGGCAAGCCACTCCAAAGCATAAGTTTTCGGGCTGGGCAGAGCTCCCTGCCGAGCGCACAGAGAAAAACCTCTACTACGCCTACCACCTCATCGCTGAGGAGGATGCTCGGGACGTGCGCCGCAACTATGCCGTATGTTTCGACAGCGAGCAGTGCTGCCCCAAGTGGATTGCGGCCATACTCCACCCCTCGTACAACGGCGAGACGAAGCGCATAGATAATTATCAGTATGACCCGCTGCTGCCCGTAAACATTCAGCCCAACCTGAAACGCTCATACGGAGGCGACTATTCGCGCGGACATCTGCTGGGCTCGGCTGAGCGTAATATCTCACGCGCAGCGAACACACAAACTTTCTACTCGACCAACATAGCCCCACAGATACGTCCGGGCTTTAACGCCGCAGGAGGTGCGTGGAACAACCTCGAAGCACTTGTGCACAAGCAGATATGCGCCGACACACTGTATGTTGTCACGGGCTGCATCTTCTCCGAGTACACCGACACCGACGGCACCGTCATAGTCCCCACCTCACTCACAAACCGCAACGACCAGAAGCGGGTGGGTGTTCCCACAGCCTTCTACAAAGCTATGCTGCGCACACGCCGAGGTAACACGGGCAAGAGTGTGCTGGGGTGCCGAGAGTCGGAGCTTAAATGTGCCGCCTTTGTTGTCGGGCACCGCACGGCAAAGGATCGCAAGCCCTCGACACGGGAGTTAATCTCGATAGAGGAGTTGGAACGACTCACGGGCGAGGAGTTTTTTGTAAATGTAAAGCACGCCCCCAAGCATCAGGCGCAACCAGGCGACTGGGGACTGTAAAAGAGCAAAGAACAGAGTGGAGGATTGCCACGCTCATTTCATTCGCTCGCAATGACTATTATATTTGATAGCCTTATGTTGGGGTAATTTTGAACCGACGATGCGGAGCGAGAGCAGAGGGAACTTGTTCACTATGCCAAGCCGCGAGGAGGAAACACCAACTTTATGTTGGGGTAATTTTGAACCGACGATGCGGAGCGAGAGCAGAGGGAACTTGTTCACTATGCCAAGCCGCGAGGAGGAAACACCAACTTTATGTTGGGGTAATTTTGAATTTTGAATTTTGAATTTTGAATTTTGAATTAAAAAACTATGGATATCGCACAAGCAAAACGTAAGGAGAACATTGCCGAGTACATACTGTACCTGTGGCAGATAGAAGATTTACTCAGGGCCCTGCAATTCAGCCCCGAGGCCATATACTCGCAGCTGGTAGCTCCGCGACAGATAGACGAGGAGCAGAAACACCTCTACCTGCTGTGGTATATGGATATTGTAAACCTGCTGCGCAAGGAGGGCAAGGAGGAGAGCGGCCACCTGGAACATACGCTCCACCTCATTGGCGATGTGCACAATCTGCACCTGCAACTTATGCAGAACCCCATAGGCGAGCACTACCGACAAACCTTCCAGCGTCTGGCACCTCAGCTGCCTATGCTGCGCACATTGGTCAAGAAGGATAACATTAGCGACACGGAGCTATGCTTCCGCTCGCTCTACGCCGCCATGCTCTACCGCATAAAGGGCGACAAGCAGCACGGCAAGGCCATCGAAGATACCATAGAGCTGGTTTCGCCCGTAGTGGCCGAGCTGGCAGCGATGTATGGCAAGGTGGAGCGCGGAGAGGTGGATTTATACCAGGATATGTAGTCTTTTGGTGTCGTCTTTTTTGTATAAATTGTTTGGATTGAAACTTTCTGTGGCAGAATGAGACAAAATAACATTTTCCTCCACAACAAGAATTGAGCCTATGCTGAGCCAAAAGAAAAATTGCGTGAACCAAAATTTGTATGTTTAGCAGATGTTCGTATTTATAATTTTTGTAACTTTACACTCGAATTGTGATAGCGAATGATTGAGTCGAAAACATACGGAAGAGTCTATACTCCGAAATTCCTTGTGGACATTATTCTAGACCACACGGAATATACTTCCTATGATAACATAGTCGGCAAACACATAATTGATAACAGCTGTGGCGATGGTGCTTTTCTAACGGAAATTGTAAGCAGATACTGCAAAGTATTCGATGGTACGGTAGAAGAGTTAGCAAAACATTTGCAAACTTATATTCACGGTATTGAAATTAATAGGGACGAGAGAGAAAAATGTGTAGCCAATCTTAATAAGATTGTTTCTCAATGCGGAATAGCAAATGTTAATTGGGATATTTTGTGTGCTGACACATTAACGGTTTCTACCTATAATTCGAAGATGGATTATGTGGTCGGCAATCCTCCATATGTTAGGGTGCATAATTTGGAGTCTTCATACGACAATGTAAAGACCTATAAGTTTGCAAATGGAGGAATGACGGATTTATATCTTGTATTCTTTGAGATAGGTTTTAATATGTTAAAGCCTGATGGACAGTTATGCTACATTACACCAAGTTCATGGTTAAGTAGCGTAGCTGCCGATAATATGAGAAGGTATATTCTGAACCATCAGAATCTAACCTCACTTATAGACTTGGAGCATTTTCAAGCATTTGATAAAATCACAACCTATACGCTAATTTCTCATTTTAAGAAATCTTATAACAGGAGTACATTTGATTACTACACTTACAATAGTAAAGTGAATTGTTGCTATTTTGTTGAGTGTTTGAGTTTGCAAGATGTATATATAGATTCGTGTTTTTATCTTGGTAAAAAGAGAGATCTCGAAATGCTTCGTAATATAAAAATGACGAACAGTCCTAAATATGTATCTGTAAAAAATGGCTTTGCAACACTTGCAGATGCCGTATTTATTGGCGAGAATATACCCGATTCCCCAATCACTATCAAAGCAATAAAGGGATCAACTGGAAAGTGGTATAAATGCCTGTTCCCATACGATGAATATGGAAAGCCTCTGTCGGAAGATAAAATATTTGAGAACAAAGAGATTAAAGAGCATTTATTTGCACATAAAGCAGACTTGTTAAAAGGGCGCAAAGAGTTTGCAGGTTGGTATCTATATGGCAGAACGCAAGCTTTGGCTGATGTTTATCGCCCAAAATTATCTATCAATTCGCTTGTAAGAACCAAAGAGAATCTAAAACTCATCGAATTGATGAGTGGGGAGGGGGTTTACAGTGGGCTGTATGCTATTGCGAATGTTTTTGTCTCGTGGCAAAAAATCAAAGATATATTAAATTCTAACGAGTTTATAGAGTATGTTAAACTTCTCAAAAAATATAAGAGTGGGGGGTATTATACATATAATTCGAAGGATGTGGAGCAATTTATTAACTACTATCTCGCATATAATGAAAAGACCAACAAATATGTTATCAAACCACGAATTTCTAGACAAAGTCCTGACCTCTTTCAAGGAGTTTATTAGCATTGGTACATCTCGTAGTACCGCTAAACTAAAACCATTGCATGGTGCAATTGCAGCTGACATAGCAGAGCGTCTTGGTGATGGCTACAAAGTCTATTCGCAAGGTTTTGGCGAGGGCAAAGAGAAAAAGATAGATGGTAGATACATTGATAAAATGGTTGATATTACCATTGAAAATGTACAGACGAAACAACCGGTTGCTGGTATCGGTGTAAAGTTTGTGATGCAAAACTACTCTCAAAATTCCAATAATTATTTTGAGAATATGCTTGGCGAAACGGCGAATATTAGAACTGCAAATTGCCCTTATTTTCAGATATTTATTATTTTGGACAAATTGCCTTATTATGAAAACTCTGGAACACTTAAAAAGTGGGAAGAGTTTACAGAGCACAATATGAGCAAGTACTGCAAGTTGTCTGCTGACAACATTGATGTATTTATGCATACGCCAAATAAGACTCTTATCTGTGTTGCCCATATTGACCCAGAGATACCTGCAACTACTAGTAAGAAGGCGGATTATATGTCATTCTATGCTGGTAAAATAGATGAATTAGAAATATCTTACTCTACGCACAACTATAAAGGTTTAACAGTTAATGGTACAATTATTATGAATGACTACAAGTCGTTTATAGAGAAAGTATATCATACAATAAAAGCCATTTAACAAAATGCGACAAAAGTGTTGAACCTATGTTAAACCAAATGTTGCGAAATAGACATTGTAGTCGTATAAAATCTAATACTCTATACTACCAAAGAGGCTTTCGGAGTGTGCTCCGAGGTAAAATACACCCGCAAAAAGCATTTTTGTTTGCAAATATTTTGCGAAATTAGAAAAATCGTTTTACCTTTGCACCTCGCAAAGATTATGTTGTAGGACATAATTGAGCGAATAAGTTGAAACAAACATAAAAACGATATCGTTATGGCAATGAAAAGAACTTACCAGCCTTCTCGCCGCAAGAGAATCAATAAGCATGGATTCCGTCAGAGAATGGCTACTGCCAATGGTCGCAAGGTATTGGCAGCGCGTCGTGCTAAGGGACGCAAGAAGTTGACCGTATCTGACGAGTCAACATTCAAGTATGCTTAATTTTCCGAGTATTCGGTAAAATAAGAAGGGACTGGACGCAGTCCCTTCTTATTTTTTATTCCACGCCCACACAACAACAGAGTGCGAGATTCGTTTTACCATAAAACCTTTTTCATTATATTTGCATCGAAATAAAAAACAAGATATGGAACAAGTCATCACTAAGACAATAAAGTACATAGGTGTTGATGACACCGACATCGACCTGTTTGAGAGCCAGTACATCGTTCCCAACGGCATATCCTACAACTCCTACCTTATCCTCGACGACAAGGTTGCCATAATGGATACCGTAGATGGTCGCAAGCAGGAGGAGTGGCTACAAAACCTGCAAAACGCACTTGACGGCAGGCAGCCCGACTACCTTGTTGTGCAACATATGGAGCCCGACCATGCAGGGTGCATCGTACAGGTATTGAATCTCTACCCCGAGGTGAAGATTGTAGCGTCAAAGCGCGCGTGCGATATGCTGCCACAGTTCTTCGAGGGTGTTGATTTCAGCCAGAGTACCATAGCCGTAAAGGAGGGCGACACACTTTGCTTAGGCTCGCACACCTTGCAGTTCTTTATGGCTCCTATGGTGCATTGGCCTGAGGTTATGGTGACCTACGACCAGCAGGACAAGGTGGTTTTCTCGGCGGACGGCTTCGGCAAGTTCGGCGCATTGTGCCACGACGAGGAGTGGGCCTGCGAGGCACGCCGCTACTACTTTAATATATGTGGCAAGTATGGCGCGCAGGTGCAGGCGTTGCTGAAAAAACTATCCACCCTGGATGTGAAGCATATATGCCCGCTGCACGGCCCTGTGCTGAGCAAGGAGCTGGGCTACTACCTCTCACTCTACGACACTTGGAGCCGCTACGGGGTGGAGACCGAGGGTATCTTCATCGCCTACGCCTCGATACACGGAGGCACGGCAGCCGTAGCGCATAAGCTGAAAGAGATTCTCGAAGCAAAGGGAGCGTCCAAGGTATCTATCGCCGACCTGAGCCGTGACGATATGGCGGAGGCTGTGGAGGATGCCTTCCGTATGGACAGGCTTGTGGTGGCTGCGGCGTCGTACGATGCCGACGTCTTCCCTCCCATGCACGACTTCCTGCACCACTTGAAGTTGAAGGCCTACCAAAACCGCCGCGTGGGCATCATCGAGAATGGCTCGTGGGCACCTTCGGCCGCACGCGTGATGCGTAAGATGCTGGAGGAGATGAAGAATATAGAGATTGTGGAGCCCGTGGTGACCATCATATCGCGTATGAAGCAGGGCGATGTGGAGCCTCTGGAACGCCTGGCAGACGAGCTGCTGAAATAAACGTCAAAGATAAACAGGTGGGCATACTTTATGCACGGCGCATAAGTATGACTCACCTTAAAAAGATATTCATAGCGGCGCTAATCATTTGCGCCACAGCCCTCACGGCAGCTTACGTTGCCGTGGAGCACCACGCAGCACACACGACCTCCAAGCCGCTGTTTCACGACAGCCTGCACAGCCTTAAAGAGCTGTGTCACACCAAGTACCGCCACAGCATACGCTGCCTGGCCTATGCCAACCATGCCCTGCGGGACTCCCTTCACGCCACCGCCTCGCTGCTTAGGGCTATCGCACATGCCGAAGCCATACATCTGGATAACTGCCGCCACGCCGTGGAGGCCCTGGGTGGTCGCCTGACACTACCCACCATAAGCCCCACCCTGTTCTCCACCTCGGCAGAGCACCTGCGACATATCCTAAACTCAAAAAAGAGCATGCACACGCAACTAATGCCCCTCTGCGTAGGTCAAGCGCTGAGCGACAACAACCGCTATGTGGCGCGCCTGCTGACTTGGTGCGATGCGTGCGATGTTAAGGTTATAATGCTGCTGGGGAGGGTGCTGAGCGACGACAGCGAGCCCATATATCATTTTTACCTCTGCCCCACCTGCGGCGATGTGAAGTGGGAGGAGGTGCGTACGCGCCACTGCCCGCACTGCATGACCGACAGCACCCGTTTTATTGCAATCACACCATCTCCTTAACCATATTTTCTCGCATCACAAGGCATTTTGAGGGCTATTATCGTAATTTTTTGCGTTTTTTTGACAAAAAAATTTGCAGTATCAGATTTTTGCCCTATATTTGCACCACGAAATAAGACATGGTGGATTCATCTAAGGGCTAGGATACATGCCTCTCACGCATGACATAGGGGTTCGAATCCCCTATCCACTACAAAGAAGACGATGTAAGAGACTGACAATCAGCAGCTTACATTGTTTTTATTTTTGCTGTCACTCAAAAATTCACCCAAGAATCGTACTTAGCCAACCTGTCCATCCACTACACATAATGGATGCAAGAGACTGATAATCAGCAAGTCGTGGGCTAAGGCATTATTTTACACTTACCGTTGGTATATCACTCCACTTGGTGGTATAATGTGGGGATTGATTATCACTTGCAGACTTAATCTTTCCACTACCTTGCACTGCTAATTTAATTGTACCCTTGCCAAAGGTAGCGTTAATGGAGTCCAATGTTGAGGTTATCTTCTGCTCCCGCTGAGCTTCTGCTGCATCTTCAAACAGGGAGTGCATCACCTCACCCGCAGGTATAATTTTTGTTACTATCACTCCTGCCTTCTTGTAGCCATATCCCTTTTTGAAAATTCGTTGTGTGACCTGAACTGCATCAGCAACAATTTGTCGTTGGTTGGCTGTTGGTGTGGTAAATGATATCAGGCCATTTGAATATGTTTGGGGTGCTGAATCCTTAAAACGATTTGTGTAGGCAAACACCACCATTTCAGCAGCAACACTCCTTTGTTTACGCAGCTTCTCTGCCATAGAGCCTGCAAAGTTGGCTATCTGCTCCTGCAACTCTGCCACATCATATATCTCAGATGAGAAACTGCGGGATACACATATAGATTGCTTACCCTCAAACCCATCCTCAAACTCTATACAGGGGATGCCACGAAGCTCATTCCAGGTTCTGACACCTGTAATGCCTAACATAGAGTGGACAATATGCTTTGGTAGTTGGGTGAAATCATAAGCCGTGTACACACCGCGCTCTTTTAGCTTTGGAACTGACCTGCGACCAATGCCCCAGACATCTTCAACAGGGAATTTTCTTAACACCTTCTCAATATCTTGTTCTCGGTGCATATAGCAGCCACCTTTGAGTTTTGGGTATTGCTTGCAGAGCTTGGATGCAATCTTTGCTAAAGTTTTGGTTGGGGCAATGCCAACTGATACGGGAATAGATGTTTGTCGCCAACATTGGGCTGAAATCTCCTTTGCGTAGGCATCAAAATCAATGTTTGTCATTCCACGCAAATCCAAGAAGCTCTCATCAATCGAGTAGGCCTCCACCGATGGAGAATACTCCTCCAACACCCATCTCACCCTTTGTGACATATCGCCATAGAGAGCCATATTACCCGAAAAGACAGTCACATTGTGCTTCTCTACAATATCACGAATCTTGAAGAATGGAGCACCCATCTTTATGCCCAATGCCTTTGCCTCGTTACTTCGTGCCACAGCACATCCATCATTGCTCGACAGAACAATGATAGGCTTGCCTTGCAGGTCGGGGCGAAACACCCTCTCACACGAGGCGTAGAAATTATTGCAATCAGCAAGGGCAAACATCTCTACATCTTCTTAATCACCCACGAGACTACACCCCAGATGACAAAGTTGTTTTCTGGGGTTATCTCAATAGGCTTGTATGTGGTCTTACTCTCATTGGCGGGCACCAGACGAACACCCTTATCAGACATCTCAACTCGCTTGACCGTATATTCACCATCAATGTAGCATACAGCCTTGCAGTTGTTATATGGGGCTATGGCTCTATCTACGATGAGAATATCACCCTCATCCATTCCACTATCAACCATAGAGACACCATCCACCCTGAAAAAGAATGTTGAGGCTTTATGCTTTACGAGGAGCTTAATCAAATCCAACTTCTCACGAATATCCTCGGCAGGGCTTGGAAATCCAGCCTTGACATCTCCCATCAAATCAGTCTCAAACGAGCGGTCTGTATCTATACTATGTGGTACGAACTTATCCATAACGAGAGCAAAGATATGTAAAATTGAAATTAAGAATAAAAATTTTCCAAACTTTCAGTGAAATTATTAAATCATATAACTGATTGCGTAGTAGCCAATCTGGCTATCCACTACACACAGAAGGCGATGTAAGAGACCGACAGCCGGCAACTTGCATTGCTTTACTTTTTCCATCACCGAAACCTCAGCCGAAATCTCAGCCGAAAATCAAACGAACAAGCCTATCTTTGGACATTTTCGCCCCACACAGACAACATCATGTAGGCGATAAGAATTTAGAGTCATTGACTAAATTTCGCCGCGCTCGATGTTTTTTTCCAAATTATTTGTATCTTTACCTCATAACTTGCAAAGCATAGACAACTTTTAACCTTATAATTTAGCGATTATGAAAAAACTCAGACTATTATTGGTTGTGTCGCCACTCATCGTCACAGCCCTTTTTGTAGCCTACAAGGTGGTAAACAGAGCCCCTGCCGAGTCTTTACCGTTAGAGGAGAGGGTCTTGAAGATTATGGAGAACGGCGGCTGCGAGAGTTGTCACACCGCAGAACCCGTATTGCCCTTCTATGCTACGCTGCCCGTTGCCCGAAAGGTGGTGATGAAGGATGTTGAGGAGGGCTACCGTGCCTACGACATAGCGCCTTTTATGGAGGCTCTGCGCAGTGGCGCTACGCCTCGTCCTGTGGATGTAGCCAAGATAGAGAAGATAGCTCTGGATAAGCGTATGCCTATGGCCAAGTACTACCTTATGCACTGGGGCAGTCAGATGACCTCGGCAAAGCGAAATATAATACTCGAATGGGTTGCCGACTTCCGCGCCGCCTACTATGCCGACGACCTTCTGGGTGCGCGTGCTGCCGAGCCCGTGCGTCCAATCGGCACAATGGCACAGGTCGATATGGAGAAGGTGAAGCTCGGCTTCGACCTCTATCACGACAAACGCCTCTCGGTGGATAATACCATCTCGTGCGCCTCGTGCCACGACCTGAGCACAGGAGGTGTGGATAACCACCAATACTCGCACGGCGTGCAGGACCAGGTGGGAGGAGTGAATGCCCCCACGGTATATAATGCCGTCTATAACTTTGTGCAGTTCTGGGATGGTCGCGCCCGCACACTTGCCGACCAGGCAGCAGGGCCTCCGCTCAACCCGATAGAGATGGGATACAACTCATTTGACGAGATTATAAACAAGCTCTCACAGGACAAGGCTCTTGTAAAGCGTTTCAATGCAATATATGGCGACGGCATAACCCAGGCCAACATAACCAACGCCATCGAGGAGTTTGAGCGCACGCTCACAACACCCAACTCACAGTTCGACAAGTGGCTCCGCGGCGACGACACAGCCATCACGGCAGAGGAGCTGCGTGGCTACGAACTATTCAAGACACACGGCTGCACAATGTGCCATATGGGAGCCAACCTCGGAGGCGAGTCATACGAGTTGATGGGGCTGCGCCGCCACTACTTCGAGGAGCGCGGCACGGAGCTTACCGTTGAGGATAATGGTCGCTTCAAGGAGACTGCTCAGGAGCGTGACCGCCACCGTTTCAAGGTGCCGGGCTTGCGTAATGTGGAGCTCACCTGGCCATACTATCACGACGGCACACGTCACACCCTGGATGAGGCTGTGGCAGATATGGCTCGCTATCAGTCGGATGTAGAGCTTGAAGCCGACGAGGTGTCATCAATCGTTGCCTTCCTGCGCACGCTCACAGGCGAGTACCAGGGCAAGCGCCTCACCAACAGCAACGAGTATGGGGTTGTAATAGACTCCGCAGAGGAGCATCATCACCATTAGTGTGTGAGCCCCTGCTGACAGGAATTTATAATTTCACACAATTATAAACACTATTTTATTGCGATGAACTCAAAAGAGAGAGTATTATCAGCACTGAATCACTGTGAGCCCGATATGATTCCCGTTGACTTCGGCTCTACAACCGTGACGGGTATGCACTGCAAGATTGTTGAGGGTCTGCGCGAGCACTACGGCTTGGAGCGTCATCCTGTAAGGGTGTCTGATGCCTTTCAGATGCTGGGCGAGATAGAGCCCGACTTGCAGGAGGTTATAGGCATAGACTGCGTGCCTGTGTTCGGCCCCAGAAATGTATTTGGAATGGATGAGTCACGCCTG
This sequence comes from Alistipes sp., assembly GCA_045603645.1. Taxonomy (GTDB): domain Bacteria; phylum Bacteroidota; class Bacteroidia; order Bacteroidales; family Rikenellaceae; genus Alistipes. The sequence continues at coordinate 34,138 of JAZUMN010000078.1, forward strand.
CACGAGCAGACAACACCCTGGGGACAGAAGGTTATGGTGGCTGAGAAGCTCGACCTTACACCCGATGCCGAGGGTAGGATATATATCTATGCCGAGGGCGACCGCAACTACCCACCCAGCGCAATGATGCCTGCCAACGGCTACTTCATCGACGCCATAGAGCGTCAGCAGGAGGTCGATGACAGCAAAATAAAACCCGAGGATAATGTCGAGGAGTACAAGGATATGTCGGATGCCGACATCGCATACTACAAGAATGCTGTGGAGAAGGCTGCGCAGAGTGGCAAGGCCGTAGTAGCATCGTTTGGAGGCGCTTCGCTGGGCGACATTGCCTTCATTCCCGGAATGTGTTTGAAAGAGCCAAAGGGCATACGCAGCGTTGCTGAGTGGTATATGTCAACAGTTATGCGCACCGACTATGTACACAAAGTATTCGAGATGCAGACCGACGTAGCCATACGCAACTACCAAAGGCTGTGGGATGCTGTGGGCGACAAGGTGCAGGTTATATTCACCTGTGGCACGGACTTCGGCACGCAGGATTCGCAGTTTTGCTCACCCGAGACCTTCCGTGAGCTGTGGATGCCTCACTACCGTCGTCTGAATGACTGGATACACAGCAACACCACCTGGAAGATATTCAAGCACTCGTGCGGAGCTATGCTGCCTCTGCTGCCAAGCGTAGTGGATGCGGGCTTCGACATCATCAACCCCGTGCAGGTGAATGCCAAGGATATGGATATCAACGTCCTGAAACGAGAGTTCGGCAACGACCTCACCTTCTGGGGTGGCGGCATCGACACGCAGAAGATTCTGCCCTACGCTACGCCCGAGCAGATTCGCAGCCACATACTGCATCAATATGAGGTGCTGGGCAAGGACGGCGGCTTTATCTTCAATGCCGTGCATAACGTTCAGGCCAACGTCCCCATCGAGAACGTCGTAGCAATGATTGAAACCCTCAGAGAACTTAGAAAGTAAGAGCTATAAAACGAATGGGGCTGTCCAATAAGATTTTGGACAGCCTCGTTTTTTTGGGAATCTGTATAACAAGAGCTATTTTGAAGCTGCTCGAAGGCTGAAAAAGCGGAGTTTACTTAACGTAAATGAGCATTTTTCAGACAAGGCAGATGCCAAAAGAGCCTTGTTAGACAGATTCTTTCTTACACCTTGCTGAGGGCTTCAAAGCCCTTGCCATAGACGCCCATAACCGAGCCCATAGTGATGAAGGCGTTCTCGTCTATGCGGCGGGCTATTTTGAGTATCTCGGAGGCATTGCGCTTGCGGCATACGACCATAACTATCTTACACTCCGACTTTGAGTACCAGCCCTTGCCGTCGATGACGGTCACGCCGCGGCGTGCCTCGAAGATGATGGCATCGGCAATCTCGGAGTATTTGGGGCTGATGATAAATATCTGATTCGACTGCTGGCTGCCCGACTGAATCAAATCGACCGTATAACCATACACAGCAACCATAATGTAACCATAGACAACCGTAGCGATACCCGTAGCGATGTCGTCGGCGACAAGTATCGAACTGCCGATGATGAAGAAGTCGCTCGATATGACTATCTTGCCATAGCTGATGGTCTTATACTTGTTGATAATCATCGCCACGATATCTGTGCCGCCCGTTGAGCCACCCTGGCTGAAACTTATGGCGACACCCGAGCCCGCGATGATGGCTCCTAAAATAACAAGCAGTATATTATGCGAGTCGATGGTCTGCGTATACTCCACCAGCAGGCCATTCTTGATAATATCGCCATCGGAGAGCACCCCATCGGGGAGGAGGTAACCCCAGGTATCCATCGCCACCGAGAGTACGATGATGCAGTAGATGGTCTTTATGCCGAAATTCCACCCCACGATAAAACCACCTATAAGCAGCAGAATGGCATTTATGATGAATACAAATGTACCTATGGTAATGTCAGGAAAGACGGCATTCAGCAGAATAGACATACCCGTAGCGCCGCCACCCATACCTCCTGCGGGTCGTACGCAGGCCGTCCAGCCGAAGGCGTAGATGAACATACCTATGGCCAGGATGATGTACTCCTTTAACCCTACGGCCACTTTGGTTGTTGAAAGTTTCATCGTAACTTTTTAACTAAAATCCTCAATCTGTTTGCTCCGCGCCCACAAGGCGCACGATTTACTCGGCAAAGTTAGAAAAAATATCGCCTTGATGTATATTATTTTGCTCCAAATATTCATCGAGCATAGTTAAAAGTGTCTCGTTGCGCACCAGACCCCACCCCTTAGTGTGGTGGTAGCGAGGTGGCGCCTCGCCCGCAAAACGCTCCACGACAATATCGGGGCGCAGACGGCGTAACATACAGGCAAACAGGGCAATATACTCCTCCACCGACCAGAAGCGGAACTCCTCGGGGTGGGCATCATACTGTGCCGCCATAGGGGTATCCTTGAAGAGTTGCAGCTGGTGAAATTTTATCGTCGTCAGCGGCAAGCGGTTTATCCTCTCCACCTGATTTATAAGCATCTCATCGCTCTCGCCCGGCAGACCGAGGATGAAGTGCGCTCCGCAATGCACGCCACGCTCGGCGGTGAGGCGTATGGCACGCTCGGCAGCGGCAAAATCGTGACCTCGGTTTATGCGCCTTAAAGTGTCGTCGTAGCATGACTCCACGCCGTACTCCAACATAACATACTTATGCTGCGCAAGGGAGGCAAAATAATCCAGCTTGGCCTCATCCACACAGTCGGGGCGTGTACCCACAACGATGCCTGCCACATCGGGGTGTGCAAGAGCCTCATCGTAGCACTCGCGCAGACGCTCCAACGGAGCGTAGGTGTTTGAAAAAGACTGGAAATAGGCAAGGTAACGCTGTGCCGTGCGGTAGCGGCGGCGGTGGAACTCTATACCCTCATCAATCTGCTGCGTGATGCTCTTTGAGGGTGTGCAGTACGAAGGTGTGAAGGCGTCATTACGACAGAAGGTGCAGCCACCCGCAGAGAGTGAGCCGTCGCGGTTGGGACAGCTAAAACCGGCATTGATGGTCACCTTCTGCATCCTGCTGCCGAAGGTACGCCTAAAATATGCCGCATAACTGTTGAAGCGGCGGTCATCTCCCCAAAGGTATGGCATCGCTACTTATTTGCCTTAAAAGATTCTTCTCTTCGCAAATGTAGTCAAATTATGGTTAATTCCTCAATGTTTAATTTGAAAATTTCAACACCCCGCCCTCGGCATCGATAAGTATAGGCTGCTGGCGGTTTACCTCACCCGCAAGTATTCGCTTCGAGAGAAGATTGACCACCTCACGCTGGATAACCCTCTTCACGGGACGTGCACCAAACAGCGGGTCGTAGCCCATCTGCGCAATGAGTCGCTTGGCGGCAGAGGTGTAGTCGAGTGTGATGCCGTTCTCGGCGAGCATACGGCATATAAAGCGCATCTGTATATCGACAATCTGCTCTATGTCGTGACGCGTCAGAGGCTCGAACATCACTATCTCGTCTATACGGTTCAGGAACTCGGGTTTGAGGTGTGTCTTTAACATCTCAACCACATCGCGGCGCGTACGCTCAACAACCTCGGCGGGCAACGTCTCGCCATCGAAGGCCGCCGAGAAATTCTCCTGAATAATCTGCGAGCCCATATTCGATGTCATAATGATTATCGTGTTGCGGAAGTCCACCGTGCGACCCTTGTTGTCGGTCAGGCGGCCATCGTCGAGCACCTGCAACAGGATGTTAAAGACATCGGGGTGCGCCTTCTCAATCTCGTCGAGCAACACCACCGAGTAGGGCTTGCGGCGTACCGCCTCGGTGAGCTGTCCGCCCTCGTCGTAGCCCACATATCCCGGAGGGGCTCCCACCAGCCGTGCCACGCTGTGACGCACCTGATACTCACCCATATCTATACGCGTCATCACCTGTTCGTCGTTGAAGAGGAACTCCGCCAGAGCCTTCGCCAACTCGGTCTTACCCACACCCGTAGTGCCCAGGAAGATAAACGAGCCGATAGGCTTGCGAGCATCGTTAAGACCTGCACGCGAACGACGCACAGCATCTGCTATGACCTCAATGGCCTGCTGCTGACCTACCACGCGCTTATGTAGTTCTGCCTCCATATTGAGCAACTTCTCACGCTCCGAGGAGAGCATACGCTGCACGGGGATACCTGTCCAGCGTGCCACCACCTCGGCTATATCCTCGGCATCGACCTCCTCCTTTATCATCGCCTCGCCATTGGCTGTGGTGAGCCTCAGCTCCTGTTCGAGGGCTGCAATCTGCTTCTCGGCATCGACAATCTTGCCGTAGCGAATCTCCGCCACACGACCATAGTCGCCCTGACGCTCCGCCTGCTGCGCCTCGACCTTCAACTGCTCGATAGAGTCCTTGTTGTGCTGTATCTTCTGCAACAGGTCGCGCTCACCCTGCCACTTAGCACGCAGGGCCGCCTCCCTGGATTTGAGTTCCTCAATCTCGTGCGTAAGGCTCTCAACACGCTCCTTATCCTTCTCGCGGCGGATGGCCTCGCGTTCAATCTCCAACTGACGTATGCGGCGGTCGAGGTTGTCGATATCCTCGGGCACGGAGTTCATCTCCAAGCGCAGGTGCGCCGCAGCCTCATCCACCAAGTCGATAGCCTTGTCGGGCAGGAAACGGGATGTTATGTAGCGGTGCGAAAGCTCCACAGCCGCAACTATCGCCTCGTCCTTGATGCGCACCTTGTGGTGGTTTTCATATCTATCCTTCAAACCTCGCAGGATGGATATGGCATCCTCGGTCGTGGGCTCGTCAATTAAAACCTTCTGGAAACGACGCTCCAACGCCTTGTCCTGCTCGAAATACTTCTGAAACTCGTCAAGGGTGGTAGCGCCGATGGTGCGCAGTTCGCCACGCGCCAAAGCAGGCTTCAATATATTTGCCGCATCCATCGCACCGCTCGACTTGCCGGCACCGACCAGAGTGTGAATCTCATCAATGAAGAGCAGTATCTCGCCATCACTCGCGATGACCTCCTGCACCACAGCCTTCAATCGCTCCTCAAACTCACCCTGATACTTGGCACCCGCAATGAGTGCACCCATATCGAGCGAGAAGATGAGCTTCGACTTCAAGTTCTCGGGCACGTCGCCATCGACAATACGGTGGGCTATACCCTCGGCTATGGCCGTCTTGCCGACACCAGCCTCACCCACAAGGATAGGGTTGTTCTTGGTGCGGCGCGAGAGAATCTGCAACACACGACGTATCTCCTCGTCACGTCCGATGACGGGGTCGAGCTTGCCGCTGCGTGCCTGCTCATTAAGATTTATGGCATACTTGCCTAAGGCATTGAACTCCTGTGTCGAGGTCTGCGAATCTACCGTCGAGCCCTTGCGAAACTCCTTGACGGCCTTCACGAGCTCCTTCTCCGAGGCTCCGCTACGCTTCAAGATGTCGGCAGCCTCGCCTCGCTCGGTAACCAAACCCAGAAGCAGATGCTCCACCGAGGCGTACTTATCGTTAAAGGTGCGTGTGAAGTCCACGGCACGCTGGATAACCTTCGATGTGTCGGACGAGAAGAACTGCTCGCCGTTGCCTCCCGACACCCTTGCGATAGAGCCCACGGCACGGGTCACCTCATCGCGCAGCGTGCGTACATTCACACCTACACGACCCAAAAGGAATGCTCCCAGCGAGTCGTCCTCCTTGATGATAACCGCCAGCAGATGCTGTGGCTCCACGGCCTGCTGACCTTCCTGCTTTGCAAGAGCCACCGCAGCCTGCAATGCCTCCTGCGCCTTGATTGTTAAAGAATTGATGTTCATAGTTATAATTTTTTCTGCTTTTTCGTTTGACTTTTCCAAGAGCAAATCACTTGCCATATGCCTTTTTGCGACATATAATAAACACTTTGGCACACTTTGGCATAAAAAATACGCCACAACAGGACATTATGTCACAAACCTCGTCCCGCATCACCCACCGCCACCCGCAGCGCATTGGTTTGCGTTATTGCTGTGAATAAAGTATATTTTATCGGTTAAGGTTGCCATTGTGACAAAAAAATATGTATCTTTGCGCTGATATGAGTGAATTTATTGTTTCGGCAAGAAAATACCGTCCCGCCACATTTGCTTCGGTTGTAGGACAGCAGAGCATCACCTCGACGCTTAAAAATGCGATTGAGCGTGGCCAGCTGGCGCACGCCTACCTCTTCTGCGGCCCCCGCGGAGTAGGTAAGACCACCTGCGCCCGCATCTTTGCCAAGGCGATAAACTGCACAAATCCCAATGGTGCCGAGGCGTGCAACGAGTGCGAGTCGTGCCGTGCCTTCAACGAAGGTCGCTCGCTCAACATCCACGAGCTTGACGCGGCATCGAACAACTCGGTAGATGACATCCGCTCGCTCATTGAGCAGGTGCGCATACTGCCTCAGGTGGGCAAGTACTCACTCTTTATCATTGACGAGGTACATATGCTCTCACAGCAGGCCTTCAATGCCTTCCTTAAAACATTGGAGGAGCCACCCAAGCACGCAATCTTCATCCTGGCCACAACCGAGAAACATAAGATTATACCTACCATACTCTCGCGTTGCCAGGTTTACGACTTTAACCGCATAAAGATTGAGGATGCGGTGGGTTACCTGAAATACATAGCCCAGCAGGAGGGTGTCACCTTTGACGAGGAGTCACTCAACCTCATAGCCCAGAAGGCTGACGGAGGTATGCGTGACGCACTGTCGATGTTCGACAAGGCTGTGTCGTTCTGCAACGCCAACCTGCAATACAAGGAGGTGGCGCAGACGCTCAACGTACTGGACTACGACACCTACTTCTCGATGACCGACCTGCTGCTTGCCGGCGACTACACCACGGCACTGCTTCGCTTTGACCAGGTGCTGGCAAAGGGCTTCTCGGCACAGACGTTTATGAGCGGTCTGAACCAGCATATGCGCGACCTGCTGCTGGCAAAGGGCCCAGCCATATCGCTTATAGAACTCACGGGCACGTTGCTTGACAGATATCGTCAGCAGGCGGCGCAATGCGACACGGAGTTCCTATTCGGAGCCATATCACTGCTCACGGAGGCAGATGGCAAAATCAAGCAATCGTCAAATCAAAGACTGTTGGTAGAGCTGGGACTTATGAAGATGGCGGGTCTCGGCAAAAAAAAAAATGACGACAGCCCGTTAGACGAGGATTACCCACTTCCAGAATTACCTACGCAGATTATAACGACTCAGGCACCACAGCCTGCGCCCGTAGCGTCGCAGCCTATGCCCACACCAAAGTCTGAGCCGATATCGGCACCCGTTTCGGTGCAGCCCCAACCTGAGCCTGAGTACAAGCCTGAGCCACAGGTGGCTGAGCCCACAACAGCAGAGCCAAAGCCTGCCGAGCCGAAACCGGCAGCTGCCCATGCGACAGTAACCCCTGTGACAACAGCCGCAGAACCAATGCGCACTGCTGCTCGCAGTTCTACCCTCGCAAGGATGTCTATCGCCTCGCTCATGAGCGAGAGTATGGTGTACGACACCGCTGAGGAGGAGCAGGCACAAGAGGCAGAGCCTACGCTCTACGACCCACAATCGGAGGATAAGTTACGCTCGAAGCGCAGTGAGGTTATAGAGGCTATATTGAAGGAACGCCCACGTTTTATTGTGGCCTTCGAGAAGATGGAGATTCAGGGTCACACCATACACTTGGAGGTACCCTCGCAGGCTCTCTACGAGGAGATTATGCGCTCAAAGACCGAGCTTCTGCTTACGGCAGCGCGCACGGCCGAAGTGTCGGGAGCATTGGAGCTCGACATACACATAAACGAGCAGGTGACAATCGAGCGACCCATAAAGTTGGAAGACCGCATAAAGTATATGACCGAGAAGAGCCCCCAGCTGCTGGAACTCAAAAGGGTGCTCGATATGGAATACGAATAAAGAAAGAGACGTAAGTATAAAATAACAAGATATTTAGAAAAATGGCAACAAAGAACTTTGTGGAAGAGTTGGAGTGGCGCGGTATGATTCATACGATTATGCCCGGTGCCAAGGAGCAACTCGAAAAGGAGATGACAACAGCATACCTCGGCATTGACCCTACGGCAGACTCGCTGCACATAGGTCACCTGGTAGGCGTTATGATTTTGAAGCATTTTCAGATGTGCGGACACCGTCCCATCGCCCTCATCGGCGGTGCTACGGGTATGATTGGTGACCCAAGTGGCAAGTCGCAGGAGCGCAACCTTCTGGACGAGGCTACGCTGCGCCACAATCAGGAGGCGATAAAGAACCAGCTGGCAAAGCTTCTGGACTTTGAGTCGGAGGCCGAGAACAAGGCTATGCTTGTGAACAACTACGACTGGATGAAGGAGTTTTCGTTCCTGGACTTCGCACGCGACATTGGTAAGTGCATCACCGTAAACTATATGATGGCGAAGGATTCGGTGAAGAAACGTTTCAGCGGCGAGGGCGACGGTATGTCGTTCACCGAGTTTACATATCAGCTCTTGCAGGGCTACGACTTCCTGCACCTCTACCAGACGCTCAACTGCAAGGTGCAGCTGGGTGGTGCCGACCAGTGGGGCAACATCACCACAGGCACCGAGCTCATACGCCGCAAGTTAGGTCACGAGGCTGAGGCTTTTGCCATCACCTGCCCTCTTATCACCAAGGCCGACGGCACGAAGTTCGGCAAGACCGAGAGTGGCAACGTATGGCTCTCACCAGCCTACACCTCGCCTTATAAGTTCTACCAGTTCTGGCTCAATGTCAGCGACGAGGACGCAAAGCGATACATCAAGATATTCACACTGCTCGACCGCGAGACCATCGACTCACTCATCGCGCGCCACGAGGAGGCTCCTCATATGCGCGAGTTGCAGAAGACTCTGGCCAAGGAGATTACAACGATGATTCACTCCAAGGAGGAGTACGAGAAGGCTGTCGAGGCGTCGCAGATACTCTTCGGCGGTGCCACATCGGAGGCGTTGAAGCGCCTGGATGAGCAGACGCTGTTGCAGGTCTTTGAAGGTGTGCCACAGTTCTCAATCGGCAAGGAGCAGCTGGGCTGCCCGTTTGTTGATTTGTGTGCCGACCTGACGAAGATATTCCCATCCAAGGGCGAGTGCCGCAAGATGGTTCAGGGCGGAGGCGTGTCGCTCAACAAGGAGAAGGTTGCAGACCCTATGCGCACCGTTACCGAGGCAGACCTCATCGCCGGCAAGTATATGATTGCACAGCGCGGCAAGAAGAACTACTACTTAATCATCGTCGAGTAAGGCTATGCTCTACACCATTACCCTCGAAGAGATGGAGTTCCGTGCCTACCACGGCTGCTACGACTTGGAGCAGAAGGTGGGCAACCGCTTTGTGGTGGAGCTGCGCCTCACGACCGAGCTTGGAGAGGTGGCCGCAGAGGATGCTGTCGAGAAGGCTGTGAACTACCTTACCGTGTATGAGATTACGCGTGAGGTTATGCGTCACACCTGCCGCACCATAGAGGCTGTGGCGCAGAACATCATCGCCGCCATCAGGGAGCGCTACCCCCAGATTATGGAGGTGGAGTGCCGTGTGGCGAAGGTAGCACCGCCGCTGGGTGGCAAGGTAGGCAGAGTAAGCGTCACGCTGAAAGGATAATATTATGAATGAACAACCAAGAGCCTCGTTTGGAGGCAAGTTAAGTGCTATATTGGTAGCCGCGGGTTCGGCCATAGGTCTGGGTAGTATATGGCGTTTCCCATATATGGCAGGCGAGAATGGCGGTGCGGCATTTCTGTTGGTATATCTTATTTGTGTCTTTGTGGTGGGCATACCCGTAATGCTGGGCGAGTTCGCCGTAGGTCGTGCCACGAAGAAGAATGCGGTGGGAGGCTACCGCTCGCTGTCACGCTCCTGGCAATGGCTGGGTTATAGTGGCGTGCTGTGCGCACTGCTCATATCGGGCTACTACTATATTGTGGCGGGCTGGTCGTTGGAGTATCTGGTGAGCTCGTTTACAGGGCTATACTCCTCTGAGGCAACCTTCTCGGAGCAGTTTGCGCAGTTCCAGGCCTCACCGCGACAGGCTATATATACTGTCATATTTATTCTGCTGACACACCTCATCATCATACGTGGTGTTGTGAAGGGCATCGAGAAGGCATCGAAGGTGATGATGCCTGCGCTCCTTGTCATACTTATAATTATGGCTGTGCGCGTTGCCTTTATGCCGGGGGCCGGCGAGGGTTACCTATTCTTCCTCAAACCCGACTTTCGGGAGGCATTCTCTGCCGAGACAATCTTCAAGGCGGTAGGTCAGGCCTTCTTCTCGTTGTCGGTGGGTATGGGGTGTATGGTCACCTACGCATCTTATTTCAAGCAGAATAACAACCTGACGGGGACCTCGATGAGTGTTGCGCTGCTGACCCTTATGGTTGCCGTGCTGGCGGGATTGGTTATCTTCCCTGCGGTATTCAGTGCAGGATTGGAGCCTGCCGAGGGAGCATCGCTCATCTTCATTACGCTACCTGAGATATTCAAGGATATGCCTTTGGCGCAGGTGTGGTCAGCAGCATTCTTCCTACTGCTTACGTTGGCATCGCTAACATCGACAATATCGTTCCACGAGGTGCTTACGGCCTATTTTGCCGAGGAGTATAACCTCTCGCGCAAAGGAGCTACACGCATCACCTCGGCACTATCGGTTGTGCTGTGTATGGTCTCGCTGCTGTGGGTTTTTGACATCGACTTTGCGGGCATTAAGGCTGACAATGTATCGTTCTTCGATATCTTCGATTATGTATCGGCCAATATCCTGATGCCGCTGGGAGGTCTGCTGACCTGCATCTTTGTTGCTTGGTGTATGAAGCCCGGCTTCCTGCGTGACGAGATAACCAACTACGGCAAGCTGAAAGGCCGCGCCTTCCCTCTGCTGAGGTTTACGCTGAGGTATATCACGCCCCTGCTTATTGTCTATATTTTTGTTCGCAATCTGGGGCTGATGTAAAAGCAACGATAGGGAGTTTAGAGAATTTAGGGAGTTTGGGGGTGTTTTTTACGTCATCGCTAAACTCCCTAAGTTCATTAAATTCACTATTCGGTTGTTGAGATTGCCACGTCGGACAAAGTCCTCCTCGCAATGACAAACACGTTCTGTCGCGTCATCGCCAAATTCCCTAAGTTCCCTAAATTCACTACCCCCACAACCAAAAAATTGCATAACAAGAGGGATTTTTAGGAACGCAAAGGTGGGAATAGCGGAGCATATTCCCACCGCAGCGTGACACCAAAATCACCTTGTTATGCGGTTTTTACTTTGCAAGAGGTGATGGCGTAGTATAAACCCTCGCCGCCATCTCCTTGTCAATCATATAAAGACCAAGCTTGTTGCAATCAACCATACGGAGCTGGTCGATAATCTCGCGGGCACTGTCCTCCTCCTCGACCTGCTCATCTACAAACCAGGTGAGCATTGAGCGTGTGGCGTGGTCCTGCTCCTCAATGGCGAGGTTGTAGAGGTTGTGAATAAGTGAGGTCACCTTCTGCTCGTGCGTGAGGGTCTGCTCGAACATAGCGAGGATGCTATCCCACTCGGTATCTACCGCAGCGATGGGCTCCAACAGCACACGGCCTCCGCGTGAGAGCAGGTAGTTGATGAATATCTGTGCGTGATCCTGCTCCTCCCTGAACTGTATGGCAAACCAATTGGCTACGCCCTTCATACCCTTGTCGGCGGCAGCCATAGACATTGAGAGGTAGAGGTATGCCGACCACATCTCGGCGTTAATCTGTGCATTCAGAGCACTCTGCATCTTCTGTGATAACATAGTTTTGTCGTTTTATGAGGTTTTACATCTTTCTACTGCAAAAATAACACCCCACACAGGCAAGTACAACAATTTTTTATCGTTTATAATTATGCGGCGATAAGCGAAACTTATAGATACGAGTTAAACTTCACGATTATTGTTATATTTCATCGAGTATTGATTTATTCCGCTTTTATTACTAACTTTGTGAGGATTTACATTTAGGAAACTAATATTACAAAACAAATAAATTATTGGCTATGGCTGATTTCATCTATCAAGAACCCTACCCCATTGAGAAGGATACCACAGAGTATGAGCTTCTCACCACAGATTATGTCAAGGTCGTTGAGTGCGACGGACGTAAGATTTTGAAGATTGACCCCAAAGGTCTGGAACTGCTCTCAAAGCGCGCTTACAGCGACGTGTCGTTCTACCTGCGTCCCTCACACCTGCAAAAGTTAAGAAACATATTGGAGGACCCTGAGGCTTCGTCAAACGATAAGTTTGTGGCCTACACGATGCTCCTCAACCAGGCTACGGCAGCCGAGGGCGAGCTGCCCACCTGCCAGGATACAGGTACTGCTATTTGTATCGGCCACAAGGGCGAGGATGTATATACAGGTGCCGACGATGCTGAGTGCATAGCAAAGGGCGTATATGAGACATACAAGGAGCGTAACCTCCGCTACTCACAGGTTGTGCCATTCACGATGACCGAGGAGAAGAACTCGGGCACCAACCTGCCAGCGCAGATTGACATCTATGCTGGTCATCCGGGAAAAATGGAGTATGAGTTCCTCTTCATCACCAAGGGCGGTGGCTCGGCAAATAAGACATTCCTCTACCAGCAGACCAAGGCGTTGCTGAACGAGCAGTCGCTTGTAGCCTTCTTCAAGGAGCACTTAAAGGACTTGGGTACATCGGCTTGTCCTCCATATCACCTGGCAGTCTGCATCGGCGGCACATCGGCAGAGATGTGTCTTTCGACAGTTAAGAAGGCTTCGGCGGGCTATCTCGACCACCTGCCAACATCGGGCAACGAGGGTGGCCGCTGCTTCCGCGACTTGGAGTGGGAGGAGAAGATTACCAAGATGTGTCAGGAGATGGGTATGGGTGCGCAGTTCGGTGGCAAGTACTACGTTCACGACGTACGCGTCATACGTGCTCCACGCCACGCTGCAAGTTGCCCCGTAGCCATCGGCGTAAGCTGCTCGGCAGACCGTAACATAAAGGCCAAGATTACCCCCGAGGGTATCTTTGTCGAGAAGTTGGAGAAGAACCCTGCACGTTTCCTGCCTGCCGAGGCTCCTGCGATGACCCCTGCTGTGGATATCGACCTGGACGAGGGTATGGACAAGGTACGCGAGATATTGACACAGTATCCTATCAAAACTCGCCTGAACCTCAAAGGTACACTCATCGTGGCTCGTGACATTGCTCACGCCCGCATCAAGCAGATGCTTGACGAGGGTAAGCCTATGCCTGAGTACTTCAAGAAGCACCCTGTGTATTATGCAGGCCCTGCCAAGACCCCTCAGGGTATGGCTTCGGGCTCGTTTGGCCCTACTACGGCAGGCCGTATGGACCCATACGTTGACCTGTTCCAGAAGGCTGGCGGCTCAATGGTTATGGTGGCGAAGGGTAACCGCTCGAAGGCCGTGACCGACGCCTGCAAGGCCAACGGAGGCTTCTATCTCGGCTCTATCGGAGGCCCTGCCGCTGTGTTGGCAAAGAACTCCATAAAGAGTGTTGAGGTGGTTGATTTCCCCGAGCTCGGAATGGAGGCTGTGCGTAAGATTTATGTCGAGAACTTCCCCGCCTTCATCATCGTTGATGACAAGGGCAACGACTTCTTCGCAGAGTTCGCACACTAAAAATAGTCGAAGATAAAAAGAAGTTTTGCATCTCTTGCGAGGTGCAAAACTTCTTTTTATCTTTGTGGCAATAAATTAACCCTGCGCCACGTTTGGTTGGGAGTAACAGATTTTCAGATGAATAACTTTTTTAAGCATATCTTACTTGTTGTAGCGGCGGTGCTGTGCGTTGGCGTGGCACGAGCCGACAAGGATACCACGTTTGAGGTTAATACACCTCTGCTGGTAAGTGTGGGCGAGCCCTTCCGTGTGGAGTTCGTCTTAACAAACGGCGATGCCGACCTGGACACCTTCGAGGCCCCCGACTTCGAGGGTCTGGATGTGCTGGCGGGCCCCACAACCTCAACATCGCGCTCCTTCCAGTCAATCAACGGCAAGAGCAGCAGCACCTCAACCTTCACCATAACCTATGTCGTTGTGGCACAGAAGGCGGGCAAGATAACCATCGGCGAGGCATACATAACCTCCGACAAGAGCCAGCTCTCAACCCGCCCTACACCCATCGAGGCTATGGAGGAGAGCAGCCCCAAGCAGGATGAGGCGGCTGCACAGCAGAGCAACGCCATACAAAACCAGGTGGCACAGGATGACATACTGCTGCGCCTGAACCTCTCGCGCACAAATGTCTATCAGGGTGAGCCTATACTCGCATCACTGACACTCTACACGCGTGCCAGCATTGTCGGGCTGGAAGATGCCAAGCTGCCCTCGTTTAACGGCTTCTGGTCGCAGGAACTCTCTACGGAGAACTACCAGACAGAGCGCACGAGTGTCAATGGCAAGGTTTACGACTCGCAGGTTATCAAGGAGTATCTGCTCTACCCTCAGCAGGCGGGCACCATCACTATCGAGCCCACGACGCTGACGGCTGTGGCGCAGATTGTTATGCGCAGCACGCGTAACTTCGACCCCTTCTTCGGCGGTGGCAGCGAGGTGTATAACGTAAAGCGCAAGCTCTCGACAGGCAATATAACCATCTCTGTCAAGGAGCTGCCCGCAGGTGCTCCCGCATCGTTCAAGGGTGCTGTGGGCACATTTAATATGAAGGCTACGCTGCCCCCTACGCAGCTGCAAGCCAACTCGGCAGCCACCTTCAATGTGGAGATTTCGGGCTCGGGCAACCTCACATTCCTGCAACAGCCTACGTTGGAGCTACCATCGTCGTTTGAGCTCTACAACGTGCGCACAACGGAGTCTATACATACCTCCCCTTCGGGAACACGAGGCTATCGCCGCTTTGAGTACCCATTCATAGCGCGTGCCGAGGGCGAATATTACATCAAGCCGATAGAGTTTACCTACTTCAACCCCGAGAAGCAGAGCTACATAACCCTTAAATCGGAGGCTCTGCAACTAAACATACTGCCCGACCCCAAGGCTGCCACAAGCCCAAGTGCGCCCATAATCTCGGGCAATGCGAAGGAGAGCGTGCAGCAGCTGGGCAGCGACATACGCTTCATTAAGCTGGGCGGTGCCAACCTAAGTGCCTCGACCGCGCCATTTATGCTCAGCACATCGTACTTCGTGGCTCTGCTTGCCATTGTGGTGCTGTTTGTTGCACTGTATTACATCCTGCGCAAGCGCATACGCGACAGCCACAACACCGTGCTGGTGCGTAACCGCCGTGCCAACAAGGTTGCCGTGCAACGCTTCCGCGCCGCCGAGAGGTATATGCGCGAGAACAACCGCCACGCCTTCTACGAGGAGATGCTGCGTGCCCTGTGGGGTTATATGAGTGACAAACTCAACATACCCGTATCTTCGCTCACGAAGGAGAACATACGCGAGGAGTTGCAGCGCCGTGGCTGCGCCGCAGACGTAGCACAGCACTACACCGACATCATCTCACGCTGCGACGAGGCACAATATTCGCCCATAGAGAGTGTGCAGATGAAGAGTGTATATGAGGAGGGTGTAGGCATCATATCACGCATAGAGTCAATAATCAAACGATAAGTGAAGGCTTATGAAACGATATATCGCAATACTTATAACGCTCCTTGCAGCAAACCTTGCGCTGGCGCAGGAGCCTGCAACCAATGAGCAGACCTTGCCCACCGACCTTAATGCGGTGTGGAGCAGTGCCAACACGGCATACAATGAGGGTAACTTCGCCGAGGCGGCGCAGCTCTATGAGTCAATACTCAACAAGGGCGAGCACTCTGCCGGAGTATATTACAACCTCGGCAACGCCTACTTTAAGCAGGAGCAGCTGGGCAAGGCAATACTGAACTATAACCGCGCCCTGCGTCTTGCACCCTATGACGAGGATATACAGCACAACTTGGAGTATGCCAGCGCCGCAACCAAAGACCAGATAGAGTCCATCCCCGAATTTTTCCTTTCGCGTTGGGTGGGTGCTGCACGCAACATTATGGGCAGCGACGGCTGGGCGGTAGCGTCACTTGTGGTGCTTAGCTTGACCCTCATCGCAGCACTTGTCTACCTCCTGGCGCAGACTCTTTCGCGATGCAAGGCGGGCTTCTACACTATGTGTATGGGTGCTGTGCTGTTTGTGGTGAGTGCCATATTTGCCTACCAGAGCCGTCAGGAGTTAATTGGCGGTGGCGAGGCTGTGATTATGAGCAGCGCCGTGGCTATAAAGAGCTCCCCCGACCGTGCTGCCACCGACCTCTTCGTGCTGCACGAGGGCACCCGCCTCTCTGTGGGTGAGCGCATAGACGGCTGGGCAGAGATACGCATCGCCGACGGCCGCAAGGGGTGGATAGAGATTTCACGCATAGAGGTTATATAATATGTCACAACTACTCCAACAGGCTGTCTCAGAGTTCTCCAAGCTGCCGGGTATAGGTCGTCGCACAGCGTTGCGCCTGGCTATGCACCTGCTGAAAATGGAATGCTCATCGGTGGAGCAGATGGCGGAGAGCATTGCCCGCTTCCGCCGCGATATACGCCACTGCGAGCTATGCAACAACCTCTCCGACACGCCTCGCTGCCCTATATGCAGCAACCCCGAGCGTGACCACTCTACGATATGCGTTGTGGAACAGGTGGGCGACTTGATGTCTATTGAGAATACGCATCAGTATAAGGGTATGTACCACGTCCTGGGCGGTGTCATATCGCCTATGCAGGGTGTGGGGCCCTCGGACTTGAAGATAGACCTGCTGATGGAAAAGGTTGCCGCGGGCAATATCAAGGAGGTCATCCTCGCCATATCGACCTCGGTCGAGGGCGAAACCACACTCTTCTACATCCTCAACCGCCTGCGACAGTTCCCCACAGTGAAGGTCTCGACCATAGCCCGAGGCATAGGCTTCGGTGACGAGTTGGAGTATGTCGATGAATTGACCATCACGCACGCCCTGCTCAACAGACGCGAGGTAGAGAAGTAATGAAAATTCAAAATTCAACGCTGCGAGTAAGCGAGAGCAGAGGGAACTTGTTCACTATGCCGAGCAGGAGCAGTGAAAAGCCACCCTTGTGGTGGATTAAAATTCAAAATTGGGCTGACGCACAAGGTTTGTCGTTGTGAATAGAGATTTTAGTGAATTTAGTGAGTTTAGCGATGACGCAACAAAATATTCCCTTAAATTCCCTAAACTCCTTAAACTCCTTAATCCTCCACCAAAAAATCGCATAACAAGAGGGATTTTTAGGCATACGAAACCCGAGAAACCGGAGCATACTAAGCGTATGTGAGGATTTCTCGGGTGAGTATAACGACAAAATTACCTTGTTAGGCGATTTTTTTTACAGGCGAGAGTCGGGCAAAACTACACGCACCGTGTTAAAATTCACCTGACGCACAAGAGCATTCTGCGACTCGACGTAACGCTCGTAGAGCTCGTCGGTGCAGTTGCGGATGGTGAGAAGATATGTTCCCTCACGCTTCTCAACCTCAAAATCCTCCTTCTCCAACGCCTCGATGAGTTCATCAATATGCCAAGAGGCATCTACTGACAAGCCCAAATCTACCGCCGAGTTGTTGATGAGGTGTGTCTTGATGCGGAAGCGGTCGAGCAGGGAGAATATCACAGCAAACTTCTCCTCCATAACGAATGAAAAGTCCTTCGAGCGGATGATAAGGAACACCTGGTCACGCTTGTAAATCATAATGGGCAGCGTGACGTGCTCGGCATCGGACTTGATAACGGTACCAGGCTTGGTCTTGTCGCCAAAGGGTCGTACATACAGAGGTATGTTCTTGTTTTGCAGCGGCTTGATGGTCTTGGGGTGGATAATCTGCGCACCGCTATACGCCAACTCGATGGTGTCGAGGTAGTTCAGCGCATCAATCTTCACAGCATCCTTAAAGACCTTGGGGTCGGCATTCAGCACGCCATCAACATCCTTCCACACCGACATAGACTCCGCATCGAGTATGTGAGCCACCACGGCTGCCGAGTAATCCGAGCCCTCACGTCCGAGGGTTGTCGTCGTGCCGTCGGGGGCAGCGCCTATAAAGCCCTGACCCACAAAGACTCCTACACCCGTGTTCTCCAACGCCGCCTTCAAGCGAGGCTCCGAAGCCTTGATGTTCACGTTGGCATCCTTGTGACGGGCATTTGTAACGAATGTCGTGCGCATATCTATCCAGCGGTTGCGCATACCCGTATGGTTAAGGTACTTGGAGATGATTGTGGTGGAGATAAGCTCTCCGAAGGCTACGATGGTGTCGTACCACAACTCGGCATCCTGCGAGCGGTATATGGTGTTGTCAATTATAGAGCGCAGCTCGGCAAAGAGGCCATCCACCTCGGCCAAAGGAGTGGGGGCACCCCACAGGTCATCGATTGTTGCCTGATGATATGTAACCAACTGATTTATCTCCTCGTGTGCCTCAGCCTTGCGGCCGTTCTGCATATGAGAGAACACACGCTCCAACGCATTTGTAGTCTTACCCATCGCCGAGACGATGATAAACAGGTTCTGCTCGCCCTGAACGATGTGCGACAGATTTCTTACGCCATCGGCAGTCTTAACCGATGCACCTCCAAATTTATAAACTTTCATCCCTAAAAATTCTGTTAAACATCGCAAAGGTATTAAAAAATGGTTATCAACACATCAAAAAAAGCATAAAAATGCACCAAACAAGCAAAAATTACCAATTTTATTGCATACAGGCAGGGCTCACCACCAATTAACTATTACTTCACGGCCGACAAAAATTTTTCACACCTATAAGGTGTGAGTCGTATGACTATGAAAAATTTTACTACTTTGTATTGCAAATTACTGAAAAGTTATTATATTTGCATTACCGAACTATTACAATTATCTTTTTTTAGAAAAATGTAACAACGATGAAAGAGACCATTAACGTAAACATTGCGCAGCAGGCATTCACGATGGATGTGGATGCACATCAGGCACTTACAGCCTATCTCGACGACATTGGTCGCCGCCTATCGCCCACCGACACCGAGACCCTGGGCGACATTGAGAGCCGCATAGCCGAGATTTTCCGCGAACGTGTGCCCTCGCCTATGATGGTCATAACCTATGGCGTGGTGCGCAGCGTGATGAATCAGATTGGCGAGCCCGAACTCTTTGGCGAGGCATACCGCCCTATGCGCGATAGGCAGGGCAACCACCGCTTCCCGGGCGAGGAGCCACGCAAGCTCTACCGCCTACGCTCGCCGCGCTCGATTGCGGGTGTATGCAGCGGCATGGCCTCATACTTCAACATCGACGTGACGCTTGTGCGCATAATATTTATTGTAGGCTTCTTCGCCGGCTTCTCCACCGTACTGCTCTATGCCATACTGTGGATAGCCATCGCCGAGGAGCCCGCGCAGACGTTCAACCCTGAGTTTAACCACGAAAACAAGGCGTAACTATGAATGAAGAGAATGTAAAAATACAGATGCGAAAGGGTATACTCGAATATTGCATCCTTTCAATACTCTCGCGCGGCGACTCATACGCACCTCAAATCATCCAGGAGTTGAAAGAGGCGCAGATGACAGTTTTCGAGGGTACACTCTACCCCATACTCACACGTCAGAAGAATGCGGGGCTGCTCACCTACCGCTGGCAGGAATCTACACAGGGCCCGCCACGCAAATACTATATGCTCACCGAGGAGGGTCACCGTCAGCTGGCACTGCTTGACGAGGCGTGGGACGAGATGGTCGAGCAGATACGCATCATACGCCACGGCGAGCGCAAGACTAAGTAACGCCGATTCAACTATTACATCAACATACAACAACTTACAATTATCTAAACGCTTAACGTTATGAAACACGTTCTCAGACTTACGCTCGCCACCGTAGCCATAGTGCTATGCACGGCAGCCTTTGCAGCACGCGACAGCAAACGCCAGCTGCGTGGCTCGGGCAACATCATCACAAAGGAGGTCAGCCTCAATGGCGACTACACAACCATTCTGGTCACAAACTGCGTCAAGGTGATAATGACCGAGCAGGAGGGAGGCAGCATCCTCATAGCGGCCGACGACAACGTAATGGAGTGGGTGGAGTGTCAGGTGAAGGGTGACATTCTCGAAGTGGCTGTAAGAAAGCCCGACTGCAACTCATACAGCGACCTGAACGTTACCGTCACCCTGCCCCGCAACAACGGCCTGCAACGCGTGGAGGGTCGTGCCTCGGCCGATGTCATCATACAGCCCACACTCACGGGCGAGGAGAAGCTCTTCCTGCGTGCCACATCGAGTGCCAACATAATAATCAATCGTGCCGAGCGAGGAGAGATAAACATCTATGCCGCATCATCGGGCAACGTGCACGGCGCCTTCAAGGCCAAGTCGTGCGCCATGAAGGCTAACTCGTCTGCCGACATCAACGCCTCAGTGCTTGCCGACAAGCTCTCACTCTGGGCATCCTCTTCGGGAACGATAAAGTTAAGCGGTGCTGCGCTGACGCTCTTTGGCGAGGCCGCCTCCTCAGGCGATATACTCTGCTCGGAGCTAACCTCGCAGAACGCCTCGGCAGCAGCATCATCGAGTGGCAAGATAACGCTTAATTGCAGCGGCAAGCTCTTTGCCCGCGCCTCGTCGAGCGGCGATGTGATATCCACCAACGCAAGTGCCACAAGTGCCACCGCAGAAGCCTCTTCGGGTGGCGTGGTTAAGCTGCGCTGCCACGGCACACTCTCGGCCTCAGCCTCTTCGGGTGGCGACGTGAAGTACAGCGGCGACTGCAAGGTGGCGGTGGCGCAAGCATCAAGCGGCGGCTCAATCAAGAAGTTTTAACCCTAAAACGCTACTGTTATGAACGAGATAAAGAGATGCAGCCTTGCGGGCATATCATTCACACTTGAACCCGACGCCTACGACACCCTGAAAGAGTATATTCAGTCGCTCCACGATGCCTACCGCAGCAACCCCGATGGCGAAGAGATTGTCGCCGACATCGAAGCACGCATAGCCGAGATTATCCTCTCGACCATACCTGCCGAGGCTGTCGTCACGAAACCTCTGGTGAAGAACATCATCAAGCAGCTGGGCTCTACCGAGGAGATTGACAGCGAGCAGCCCGACCACGACACCGAGCCACGTCAGAGTGATACTACCGACCCCAATGGCAACCCCCGCATACCTCGCCGCCTCTACCGCGACGTGCAGCACAACAAACTTGGCGGCGTCTGTGCCGGCATAGCCAACTACTTCGACACCGACCCCACGTGGATACGTCTGGCGGCATTGGCACCCCTGCTTATATGGCTGCTAAGTACGATGGATATATCTACACTCTGGCTCAGAGATGGCTTTATATGGCAACTTGCCGCACTCACCTGCCTGGGCTATGTAGTTATGTGGTTCACCATACCGCCTGCCTCTACGGCACGTCAGAAATTGGAGATGCGTGGCGAGCGCATAACCACCGAGAGCATACGCCATAATGTCGAGCACGCCTCTGCCGAGCAGCAGTCGCGCACGTTGCTTGCCGACATAGTCAATATCATCGGTAAGATACTGCTTGTGTGCTTGAAGATTGTGGCGGCGCTGCTGCTTGTGGGTCTGGTACTGGGCGTGTGCGTACTTGGTATGGTTGCCATTGCGGGTATCCCTATGCTCCACTTCAACCTGCCTACGGGCATATCACTTGTGGCATTCTTCTGCGTGGCTATCATCCCGCTGCTGATACTCATCTACCTGGTCGTTATGCTCCTGCTCTCGCAGCGACCCCGAGGCAGAGCCCTGCTTGTGGCCTTCATCGTGTGGCTTGTGGCGCTTGTGGGTATGACCCTCTCGGCGATAAAGTCGCCCGCACGCTTCGAGAACTCTATTATGAATGTTTTTGACTCGGTCTTCGAGCACGACGAGGATATACTCTACAAAGAGTTCACCGAGGAGGAGATAGAGTCCTGGCGCAAGGAGCAGCAACGGGCAGCCGAACTTATTGAGGAGCGTGGAGACTCAATTCTAAGAGAGATGGAAGAGCACGCCGAGCAGAGTCTGTCGCAGTTGGAGAATATTTAGTCAGCAAAACCTATACCTAATCATAACATTTTCGGCGGGAGGAATCTATGCAGAGGGTTCTTCCCGCTTTTGTTATTTGGGCTGAGAGCTTGACCTGTGAACTTTTTTTCGTATCTTTGTTACAATAACTAACAAAGCATATTTTATGAAACAACTACTCACTCTTTTGTTGCTTGTGGCAGCTATGCCTGCGCTGTCGCAGCAGTATCAATTCGGGCAGGATATGTATGTCAAGATTTGGGATGACAAGGATGCGCCCCACTCAAACCACATCACCGCCCGCGAGACAAACCGCAACAACACAATCTTCAACACCACCTCTACCGAACTCTACATCTTCAAGGCCAACCCCGAGAAGGCTACCGGACACGCCTTTGTGGTTATCCCGGGCGGCGGCTACGGCTGCGTCTGCATCTCCTACGAGGGTTTTATGGTGGGTAGGTGGCTCGCCGAGCAGGGCATCACGGCGGCAGTGTTGAAATACCGCCTGCCCAATGGACATAGCGAGGTGCCGTTGGAGGATGCTGTCGAGGCACTGCGCACGGTGCGCAGGATGTCGGGCGAGCTGGGCATCAATCCCAAGAAGGTGGGTGTTATGGGCTCGTCGGCAGGAGGTCACCTGGCAGCCTACGCCTCAACACTCGCCCCCGAGGAGGATAAACCCAACTTCACGGTGCTGTTCTACCCCGTCATCACAAGCCAGGAGGATGTGACACACCGCGACACGTTCCTGAACCTTGTGGGTCGTAAGTCGTCGGACTACGAGCGCGCCTTCTTCTCACTCGATACACGCGTGACGCGCACCACACCTCCCGCCATAATATTTCACTCCGACGGCGACCGTGTTGTGCCATCAGTGAGCGCCTCACGCTACTACAACGCCCTGAAAAAGCACGGCATAAAGGCGGAACTGCACATCTACCCCAACGGCTGGCACGGCTGGGTTATGCACAAGGAGTATGAGCAGTACGACAAGTGGCAGAGGTCACTACTCGAATGGATAGCCTTGCAGTAAGGGAAAGGGTAAGTCAAAATTCAAAATTAAGAATTCAGAATTAACTCCACAAAAAATCGCATAACAAGAGGAATTTCAAGGAACGAGAAGTCCGAGAATCCGCAGCATACTAAGCGTATGTGAGGAATTCACAGAAAGGAGTATAATGCAAAATTACCTTACCCCTCCAAAAAAATCGCATAACAAGAGGAATTTCAAGGCTTAATCCCACTATGTGGGCTTTTGGTTGCTACGCCTCGGCAAAATATGCAAGCATACTTATGCCCTCGGCTTAATCGCAACCTTGCGCCGCCTGAGCAACCGGAGTTTACTATGCGTAAATGAGGATTGCAAAGGCAAGCGTAACGCAGAAATTACCTTGTTATGCGGTTTTTACTTGTTATGCGGTTTTTTAATGTGCGGCGAGCCAATCCGTACCCACCCCCGCATCCGAAATGAGAGGTACGCGCAACTTGGCAACGCCCTCCATAGACTCTTTGACGATGGCGGTTACGCGCTCCAATTCGCTGCGCAGGGTGTCGACAACAACCTCATCGTGCACCTGCAAAATCATACGCGAGCGTATGCCCTCGGCCTTGAAGCGGCGGTGAATATCTATCATCGCAAGCTTCATAATGTCGGCGGCACTGCCCTGGATGGGTGCATTTATGGCGTTGCGCTCCGCCACACCGCGTGCCACGGCGTTGCGCGAGGCTATGTCGTGCAGGTAGCGGCGGCGGTTGAAGGCGGTCTCGACGTAGCCCTTCTCCCGTGCACGCGCGATGGAGTCGTCCATATACGCCTTAACCTCGGGGTAGGTGGCAAAGTAGCCCTCGATGAGTGACTTAGCCTCGCCACGAGGTATGTCGAGGCGCTGGCTCAGGCCAAAGGCCGAGATGCCGTATATGATGCCGAAGTTAGCGGTCTTGGCCTTGCGGCGCTCGTCAGCAGTGACCTCGGCGATAGGTTTATGGAACAGCTTGGCGGCGGTGGCGGCGTGAATATCCTCGCCCTGCATAAAGGCGTCAATGAGCGAAGAGTCACCACTGAGGTGTGCCATAAGGCGCAGCTCCACCTGACTGTAATCGGCCGAGAGGAGTATATGCTCCTCATCGGAGGGAACAAAGGCCTGACGTATCCTGCGACCCATATCGTCACGCACAGGAATATTCTGCAAATTGGGATTTGTCGAGGAGAGTCGTCCCGTAGCCGTCACAGCCTGATTGAAGGAGGTGTGTATGCGACCTGTCACGGGGTTTACAAGTTGTGGCAGCGCCTCGACATAGGTCGAGAGGAGTTTCTTCACACCTCTGTATTTGAGTATATTATCGACAATGGGGTGCTTGCCCGCAAAGCCTTGCAGGTACTCCTCCTCGGTGCAGAACTGACGAGTCTTGGTCATCTTGGGCTTCTCGGCGATGCGCAGCTTGGCAAAGAGCACCTCGCCCAGCTGACGTGTGGAGTTGATATTCAGCTTAGGCTCGCCTGCCTGCTGACGTATCTCCGCCTCCAAGCGTGCCAACTCCTGATTCAGCTCCACACCATAGGCCGCAAGCTGCTCGGTGGCGACCTTAACACCCGCAAGCTCTATATCTGCCAGAACCTCAATCATAGGCTCCTCAACCTGCTCGTAGAGGGCTTCCAGACCCTGCTCACACACCTCCGCCCAGAGCAGTTGTTTCAGCTGCATCGTAATATCGGCATCCTCACCCGCATACTCCTTCACAGCCTCTACATTGACCTGCTCCATTGTGAGCTGTCGTGCGCCCTTGCCTATGAGGGTCTCGATGGCTATGGGTGTATAGCGCAGGTAACGCTCCGCCAGGTAGTTCATATTGTGGCGCGACTCGGCATCGAGCAGGTAGTGCAAAATCATCGTATCTATCTTGCGACCCGCAATCTCTATGCCCAGTCTTTTGAGCACCATAAGGTCGAACTTCATATTCTGCGCCACCTTAGCGATGGCGGGGTTTTCAAACAGAGGACGCACCGCCTCGATAAAAGCGGGGGTATTTTCGGGTGTAAAGACCACATACCACGCCTCGTGCGGCGCCACAGCAAACGACATACCCACGATGCGGTCGCGGAACATATCAAAGCCCGTAGTCTCGGTGTCGAAACATACCTCGCTGCAAGTCGTGAGCCTTGCGACAAGCCCCGTGAGCTCTTCGAGTGAGGTTACGAGGTGGTAGGTGTGAGGTGTGGAGTGTATTGTCGCCAGCGCAGCCTTCTCCCTCTCGGCAGGCTCCTCGCTTGCCACCTGAGGTGTCGGGTCGGGCATAATGGCGGCAAAGAGGTCGCCCTGACCCATAAGCGACTGACGCTTCTTCTCGGCAGACTTCGCCTGCGCCATCTCCGCCAGCTGACGCTGCGGGTCCTGACGAGGCACATCACTCACAGTCTCGGGGCCTACGTTATGCAGGTCGCGCAGGAAAGAGGTGAAGTCCAGCTCCTGATAGAGCGCACGCAGCTCGTCGTAGTTGGGCGGACATATCTCCAACTCCGCAGCGTTGAACTCCACAGGCACCTCGGTACATATCGTTGTAAGGCGTTTGGCCATAAGCAGTTTATCGCCCCAAGCGGCTATCTTCTCACCCTGCTTACCCTTGATATTATCTACATTGGCGAGGATGTTCTCCACCGAGCCCCACTCGCCCACCAATTTACAGGCGCCCTTCTCGCCTATGCCAGGCACACCGGGGATGTTGTCCGAGGTATCGCCCCAAATAGCCAATATATCGCGCACAAGCACGGGGTCGTCGATACCGTACTTTGCGCATATATCCTCACGGCGCACAATCTCCACATCGTCACCTCGCTGCTTGTAGAGGTGACGGTGCTCGCCCACAAGCTGACCGTAGTCCTTGTCGGGGGTGACCATATAGACGTCGTAGCCTGCCTCTGCGCCCTTGATGGCGAGTGTTCCGATGACATCGTCGGCCTCGTAGCCTGCGACCTCGAAGATGGGTATGCGCATAGCTTTGAGCAGACGACACAGGTAGGGCACCGTGGCGATGATATCCTCGGGTGTCGCGGGGCGGTTAGCCTTATATTCGGGGTAGAGCTGGCAGCGGAACGACCCTCCCTTGGGGTCCATAGCCACACCCAGCAGGTCGGGCTTCTCGCGCTTCTGTATATCACGCAGGAACTTGGTGAAGCCGAACAGAATAGAGGTGTTCATACCGTAGCGGTTACGCATAGGGCGCCCCATAAAGGCGTAGTAGTAGCGGAACACAAGTGCGTAGGCGTCAATGAGGAAAAGGCGTTTCATCTCTCTTTGGTTTAGTATAGTTCAATGTAAGAGTAACTGTTGCCCACCGCTTCGAGGTAGCGGGCAAACATCTGCTGCGAGATAACCACCGTGGCAGTGTTGTCGTTGGGATGGAACGACAGCGAGGGGTAGTTCAGGAGGTTTTTATCCAGAAACAGATGAACGTGGTGCTCGGCATCGTTAATCAACCCGAAGGGCGACACCGAGCCGGGGCGCAGACCTAAATAACGCTCCATACGCTGCTCCGAGGCAAACGACAGCTTGCCCTGCCTCAGCACCTGCTCCAAGTCGTGGATGGCCATCGACTGCTCGCAGTCGAAGCATACCAGGTAGTGGCGGTTGCCCTTATGGTTGCGGAAGAAGAGGTTTTTGCAGTGCTTCGACCCGTCGTCGTGCCAATACTGCTTGGCAATCTCGATGGTAGGGGCTTCGGGGTGGGAGTATGTTGTGTACTCTATGCCGTGCGTCTCCAAGAAGTCAAAGACCCTCCTCTGACGTGATTTATCCTCCATAGCACACTATCGCGAAGCGACCCTTGTAACTGCGTTAAAGTACTTTGCCCACTCATCCTGCGCACGCAGCGTCTGCTCGATGATGTCGCGCACGGCACCTTTGCCGCCGCCCCACTCCGACACATAGCGGGCTGCCTCCTGCACCTCGGCACACGCATCGGCAGGACATACGGGTATGCCCACCCTTGCCATACACTCCAAGTCGGGGATGTCGTCACCCATATATATCGTTGTGGAGGGGTCTATCCCAAAGTCGGCAAAGAACTCCTCCATAGCCTCAATCTTATTCTCGCAGCCCAGGTACATACGCGTCACACCCAGGCGTTCCAGGCGCGAGCGCAGAGCCTCGCCATAGCCGCCCGAGATGATACATATCTTGTAGCCCTGACGCAAGGCATAGGCCATAGCATAGCCATCCTTGGCATTGTACTTACGCAAGAAATCCTTGCCTCCGTCGATGGGGATGATGCCTCCGTCGGTCATCACGCCATCAACATCAAATATGAAAGCCTTGCACAAGGCTATATCTTCCTTGAAGTTTGCCATATATAATCGGTTAAAAGTTTATAAATCTCCCTCTGAGACTCCTCGCCCAGCATTGCCTCATGACGCTCGATGACTGCCCTGTCGCCCCTCACGGCAGGGCCTGTCTGCACGTTGCGCGGATGTGTGGCGTCGACAGCCTTGCACGCCGTCTCCAAAATCAGCGGACGCAGCACATCGAAGGGCAGCTCCTCGGTGGCTTGCAGGTGGTCGGCAGCCATAGCATAGAGGGCATTGACGAAGTTACACGCCAAGACTCCGGCAAGGTGTATCTCGCGGCGGCGCTCCGACCTTGCACGATAGACCCTGCGGCTCAGCGTCTGCGCCAGCGACTCTATGCGCTGCGTGGTATCCTCGTCGCACCCCTCAACAAACAGAGGCACATCCGAGAAATCGACCCTGCGCCCTGCGGTGAAGGTCTGAAAGGGGTAGAGAACACCCGTAGCACCCTCGCCCAAAGCCTCCATACCGACACTTCCCGCCGTATGCACCACAACCGAGCCCTCGGCACGGCGCAACCGCCCCGCAACCTCCTCAACGGCACGGTCGCTGACGGCAATGATGTAGAAGTCGGCAGCAGCGCACTCCGCAAGGTCGTCACTCCACTCCGTGCGACACATATCGGCAATGGCGGCTGCACGCTCGGCGTTGCGTGCCACAACCTGCCTAAGTTCCAAAGCCCACGCATCGGCGACGGCAACAGCTATGGACTCCGCCACATTGCCACTGCCGACAACAACAACACTCAAAGGCTTACTCATTTGATTCATCTTCTGCAATATCTTTAATCAATATATTCTCTTTACTCTCCCACGACACACCCTTTATGCTCTCGACAACCTCCACAGCGCAACGTGTAGCATAGGCCGCCGACATAATATCCTTCGACCCGTCGTCCTCGACATAACTATCCACACCTCGGAGCACATCGCCTACCCTCAGCGTTGCAGCATCACGTGCAGGGGCGTATGCCACCTCAAAATCCTCATTCTCGCAGCTCACCTCATACAGCAGGCCTGCATCGACCAGCTGCGTGAGCAGCTTATGCACTATACGCGTAGGGAGCCCCAGCTCCTCGCGCAGAGTCTTCATCGGCACAGCTCCCTGGCCACGCACAAAGGTGCGCACGATGTGGTGCATAATGGCAACCATAAGTTTCTGGGCGTTGTCGTGGCTTATTGAAGGTATCTCACGCTCCTCGTCATAACGCTTCTCATTCTGCAAGGCAAACGACAGCTCACAGCCCAGCAAAAGTATGCTCCACGAGTTCTGCATCCACAGCAGGAACAGCGGCAGGGCGGCAAAGCTACCATAGATGGCGCTGTACGAAGTCATCCAGCGCATCAGAAAGACGAACAGCGTCTGGAAAAGGAAGAAGCCCGTGCCGGCAAAGATACTCGCCAGCAGAGCCGAGCGCAGGCGCACCCTCGTATTGGGCAACACCAGATAGACAAACGTAAACATAGCCCACACCACAACCAGCGAGATGAGCTTCGACAGCAGTTTAAGCCACCACACCTCGTCCAGCGACAGGAACTCACGCATATATGTACCTACCGACGAGGCGATGACCCACAGCAGCGGAGCGATGATTATGACGGTGATGTAGTCGCTGTACTTACGCACCAGGTTACGCGTAGATTTAACCTCCCATATCTTGTTGAAGTTGGTCTCGATAGACTCAAACATACGAATCACCGCCCAGAAGAGCGTAACCAACGATATGGTTGCCAGCACACCGCCATTTGTGCGTGCCAGGGTGTTGTTGGCAAACGAGACGATGTAATCAACCACCTCGGGCATCTGGGGCAGCAACGCATAGAGGTTCTGCACAAGGCTCTCGGCAAGGCCGAAGCCCTTGACGATGGCAAAGACCAGCGCCAGCACAGGCACAATAGAGATAAGGGCGTAGAAGGTCAGCGCAGCACTCATATCCATCGTGCCGTGCGCCATAAGTCCTTCAAGGGTGTATATCACTAACTTCAAGGGTCGCACCGTCCACCCCAGGCCCGGTATGCGGGCAATGGAGAGGAGTATGTCGTAGAGAAACTTTAACGGTTTGTGCATATCTTTCAATTCAAAATTCAAAATTCAAAATTTTCATCCTTAGTTCTTCATTCGGTAGGCGCGCTGCACGCCCTTGATGCGCATGATGGAGTGTATGAGCATATCTACAACAGTGGCACTCGACACCTCGACGCTCACCGTGCCTGCGGCGGTGCCGTCACCTCGCGAGTTGATATTCAGCCCGCGGATGTTGAGTTTCAGTTCGCGTGTGATGACCTCGGTAATCTGGTTGGCTATGCCCGGGATATCCTGCGCCACAACCGATATGGTTGCACGGAACGAGCCGTCGGCATTGCTGCGCCACTGCGCCTCCATAATGCGGTAGGGGTAGTTCTCCCTCAGACGCGCAGCATTGGGGCAGTCGGTACGGTGTATGGTCACACCCGACGATATGGTCACAAAGCCGAAGATGGAGTCGCCCTTGATTGGGTTACAGCACTTGGCAAGCTTGTACTCTATGTTGTTAATCCTGTCATCAATAATCAGGGCATCGGTCGAGCGGCGGGGCTGCTCCTCCGAGAGCTTGCTCTCCTCCTTGCGCTTGTCGGCCTCGGCTGCGGCGGCCCTGCGCTCCTCGTCGGCCTGACCCGAGAGCCAGCGTGTAAGCATCTCCTTGATTGTTGCGAAGTCGAGCTTCTGCAACGCTATCATCGAGTGCAGCTCGCGTCCCGTGCGCACTTTAAGCACTCGGCAGAGGTACGCCACCACCTCGTCAATGGGGGTGTTTATCTTCCAGTTTTTGAGCTTGCGCTCCAACTCCTCGCGACCCATACGGGCATACTTCAACTTCTCCTCGCGCACATAGGCCTTGATGCGGGCACGAGCCTTCGACGTGACGCAGAACGAGAGCCAGTCCGCCTTGGGCGTCTGATTCTTCTGCGACATAACCTCCACGATGTCGCCATTGCGCAGCACCTCGCGGATGGGCACAGCCCTGTTGTTCACCTTGCCGCCCGTACACGTTGAGCCGAGCGAGGTGTGTATATCGAAGGCGAAGTCGAGCACGGTAGCACCCTCGGGAAGCTTGCGTATGTCACCATTGGGTGTAAAGACAAATATCTCGCCCGAGGTAGGCTTGGCATCGAAGCGTTGCGTGAGCGAATGTGTGGTCTCCTCCAACGCCTCACGCAGGCGGCTCAGCCACTGCTCCGAGGTCTGCGCACCCTGATTAACACCCTTATAACGCCAGTGGGCTGCGATACCTCGCTCCGCCACGGCATCCATACGCTCGGTGCGTATCTGTATCTCTACCCAGCGACCCTCACCCGCCGAGACGGTGGTGTGCAACGACTCGTAGCCATTCTTCTTGGGTATGGTCACCCAGTCGCGCATACGCTTGGGGTTGGGTGTGTAGCAGTCGCTCACAACCGAATAGACCGTCCAGCAAAGCTGCTTCTCCAACTCCTTGGGGCAGTCGATGATGATGCGCAGGGCGAAGATGTCGTACACACCCTCGAAGCCAACGTTCTGCTTGCGCATCTTGTTCCAGATAGAATATACCGACTTGGTGCGGCTCTTGATGTGGTATTTGAGGTTGGGCACCTGCCTCAGATGCTCCTCGATAGGTACGAGGAAGCGGGCGATGAATGTCTGACGCTCACTCTCGGTCTCCTCCAAGCGGCGGCAGATATATTCGTAGTCCTTGTTTTCAAGCCATTTCAAAGCCAGGTCCTCCAACTCACTCTTCAAGGCATACAGGCCCAGCTTGTGGGCTATCTGCGCATAGAGGTTCATACTCTCCCAGCTCTTCTTGCGGCGCTTCTCGGGCGGGAAGATTTGCAGGTTGCGCATAACCTCCAAGCGGTCGGCGAGCTTTATCAGTATGACACGCGGGTCCTCCGAGTAGCTGACAATCACATCGCGGAAGTCGTCGGCCTGCTCCTTCGAGACTTTGAGTTTTATGTTCGATATCTTGCACAGCCCCACGATGATACCCAGCACCTGCTCGCCAAACTCCTGACGTATGACAAGCGAGAGCGACTCCACCTCTTCGGGCTGCTCCTTGCTTACGATGCGCATAACATCGTGCAATATGGCTGCCACCATAGAGTTACGACCCAGGCCTATCTCCTTGGCTACAATCTCCGCCACCGCCACATCGTGGTCAAAAAGCGGCGTGCCGTCGTAGCGACTGTAACCCTTCATACGCTCCTGAGCAAATACCAAAGCCTTGTCCACCAACTCCTGCGTTGTGGGCGAGAATGTTGCTGCGACATAGTTGCGCAGCGACCCGTATCTTTTCAGCACATCATTCATATTACTTTGCGCTTTATGGTTTGAAAACAATATATAGCTTCTCGTCGGGCAGAGCATATAACGCCTGCTCCCCTGCCGAGAATGTCTGCTTATAATCAATTACATCGACCTCGAAGCCCGCCTCACGCAGCCTTGCGGCGTAGTCACGGCCATATATGCGGCGGTGGTCATACTGCCCGAATACACGCGTGCGCTCCTTCTCATTGGTAATGCTGTCATCCTCAAAGGTGGTCTCGCGGCTCTCATCCAGAGGCGATAGGATAACGCCCCAGCCACCTCTGCGCAATATGCGCCACAGCTCGCGCATAGCCTGCCTGTCATCCTCGACGTGCTCCAAGATGTGGTTGGCAATAACCACATCGAACTCCCCATCGGCAAGGGGTATATGCTGAATGTCGAAGTGCATATCCGCCAGAGGGCTCTCCAAGTCCGCCGTGACATATCGCTTAGGTGCCGAGGCATACATCTTGCGCAGCCTGCGCATAAGCGATAGCTCGGGTGCTATATGCAGCAGTCGTGGCAGAGCAACGGCTCCGCGTCCCAAGTCGCTCTCACGCAGCAGCCACAGCCACAGCAGACGATGACGCTCCAACGCCAGACAGTTGGGACACAATGCATCCTCACGCGAGGTGACATAGCCGTAGGGCAGGAACTTACGCCTGCGACAACCGCACACGGGACACTCCCTGCCGCGACCCACATACCACAGACCCAAGATGGGTACCGCCCATCCCGCCACGCGTTGCAGCACGGGACGAGGGATGGTGTTGAGTATATATTTTATAAGTCGCCTCACAACTACTCCTCTGTCTGTTTCTTTACTGCCGCCTCAACCTCCACAAGCTGCGCCTTGCAGCGCGCTATAAGTTCGGTGGCACGCTTCAACTCCGCCG
Organism: Alistipes sp.; assembly: GCA_045603645.1. Classification (GTDB taxonomy): domain Bacteria; phylum Bacteroidota; class Bacteroidia; order Bacteroidales; family Rikenellaceae; genus Alistipes. The sequence continues at coordinate 66,717 of JAZUMN010000078.1, forward strand.
AGAGGGTATCCAGCTCGGTCTGCTCGTTGCTCAGGCGTGAGATTATCTGCTCAATCTCCTTAATAGCCTCGCCGTATGTTTGTTCCTTCTGTTTCATATCTCTACTCCTCAACTTTTGCCTTTATCCTGCCGTCGGCAACAAGCACTTCAATCTGCTCGCCCGACTTCACATCCTTTGTGCTCTTTACCACCTTGCCTCCTGCGCGCACCATAGCAAAGCCCAGAGCCATAATACGCCGTGGCGAGAGAGCCTCCACACTCCGCTCCATAGCCTCCAAGCATATCCTCTCGCGCTCCAAACGACTCCTCACAAGCCCCAGCACCTGCTCACGCATAAGCATCAGGCGACTCTGCGCACGCTGGCAGTAGGTCGCAGCCTGAAACTTTATCTCCGCCGCCACGCGCTCCAAGCGTAGCTCCTCGCGCTTCATAGCCGCCGCCACCAGCTGCCCGAGCCTTACCTGCATATCATCGAGCCACGCCTCGATGCGTGCCATACGCTCGGTGAGCCACGCCGCCACAGCCGTAGGTGTTTTCAAGGGGGTATGCGCCACCATATCTGCCACACTTGTATCCTTGTCGTGACCTATGCCCGTGAGCACCGGCAGCGGAAACTGCGCCACATAGGAGCAGAGCCTGTACGAGTTAAAGCAACTCAAATCACTTGCCGAGCCGCCACCGCGTATAATCACAACCACATCGTACTGCTCCTGCCTCAGCGCCACCTCGTCCAGCGCCGCACATACAGACTCCTCGGCCGAGGCACCCTGCACCACAGCATCGTAGAGGTCACACCGAAAGGCGTAGCCACCCTCACGCAACTCGTTGCAGAAGTCACGGTAGCCCGCCGCAGCGGCACTCGACACTATGGCTATGCGCTGCACAAGGTGAGGAAGCGGCAACTCGCGGTTCATATCCCACACGCCATCGGCCTGAAGGCG
>JAZUMN010000079.1:0-17050 GCA_045603645.1 Alistipes sp.
ACCGACGCTGCGGAGCGAGAGCAGAGTAAGCTTGTTTACTTTGCCGAGCCGCGAGGAGGAAAAGCCACCCTTGTGTGGGTTAATTACTCGGCGTAAATGAGCATTTTTCAGACAAGGCAGATGCCAAAAGAGCCTTGTTAGACAGATTCTTTTCGTTTAGACAATATCATTCCTGAGTTACTTACGCACGACATCGTGCCCAAAAGGCAGCAGGGCAAGCAACATAAGCTTAAAATGTTGCAAGCCAAATGGTATGCCGACGATAGTCATGCAGAAGACTACGCCAAGAGCAAGGTGCGACAGCGCAACCTCGATACCGCCGAAGATAATCCACAGCACATTCAGCAAGATAGAGAGGCAGCCCATACTCCTCTCCTGAGGCACAACCTCGCCACCAAAGGGCCACATAGCAAACACGCCCAGCTTCATAATCTGCACACCAAAAGGTATGCCGACAATGGTCAGGCACAACACCAACCCCCCGAGGATATAGACCAGGCCAAGCACCAGGCCTCCGAAGATAAACCAGATAAGATTTCCAATCAGACTCATAATTCTTTGTTTTAAGGGTTTATAACTTTTACAGTAGCTTTTGATACAGCACCTCGTCGAGGTCGCCGTCGGGGGTAAGTATCCAGCTTCTGCGCAAGCCACACTCGGCATAGCCGGCACGCTGAAAGAGGTGTCGGCTGGCGGAGTTGTCGGCCGTGACGCTGCACCACAGTTGCCTGAGGTGCAGAACCTCGCGGGCATACCATTCCAGTGTATGCAGGGCATCCAGTGCATAACCCCTACGACGATGCTCCCTCCCCACGACAATACCCACACCGGCACGCAGATTTTGAGGGTCAAACTCAAAGATATCGACAGCACCCACGACCACGCCCTGACGCGACTCAATGACAAGGCGCAGCTGACGTGTAGCGTAGATATCAAACTGCTGCTCCTCGACAAGGCGAGAAAGTTGATGGCGAGAGAACGGAGTCACAGTTCCGCTCACTCGCCACAAAGCTGTGTCGTTCTCCCAGCCATACATAACATCAAGGTCAGCGGGCTCCAAAGCCCTCAGGCTGCATATGCGACCTTCGAGATTCATAATATAGAGACTACAAACCGATTATCTTGTTGTGGATAAGCATCGCCACACCCCACGCATTGGCGCTCTCGGCCATCTTCGACTGGCGGAACTTGGTGTCCTTATATACAAGGTTGAGCGAATACTTATTTGTAGATGACTTCAACGGCAACATAATATAGTCACCCGCAGCTGCGAGATTACCGCCTACGATGACCGTCTCGGGGTTGAAGGTGTTGATAAGGAAGGCCACGGCCTTACCCAGCTTCTCGCCTACCTCCTCTATAAGCTCGATAGAGAGGTTATCATCGTTCTGCGCCGCAGCGATAATATCGTCGATATGGATACGCTCGCCACGGTCATACTTATCACGTAGGATGGTATTCACACCGCTCTTTATGAGCTTTACAATCTTCTCCTCGATAGCGATACCCGACACCTCAGTCTCCAAGCAGCCCTTCTTGCCGCAGCCGCAGATAGTCTCATTATCGAAGAATGGAATATGACCGAATTCACCCGCAAAGCCGTTCTTACCGTAGTACAGTTTGCCATCTATAACGATTCCGATAGCCACACCACGACCCAGGTGCAGGTAGATGACATCGTTCTCGGACTTAGACTTGCCGCAATTATACTCGGCATAGCAGCGTGCACGCGTATCGTTTTCAAGCAGCACACGAATCTTCACGCGTTCCTGAATAATATCGCGGAGCGACTCCTCGCTTGATGAGAAGTAGGCATAACTGCGACCCGTCTCGGGATTTACACGACCCACGATAGAGACGCCCAGACCGAGAATCTTGTCGCGCTCGATGCCGCAGTCGTTGATGAAGTTCTCTATATTCGAACATATCTTCTCCAAACACTGTGGGCGGTTCTGCAACTCAAATGACGAGTCAATAACCTCCTTGATGATGTTATTCTGCAAGTCGGTGATTACGAAGGTCATATTGTCACGACCCACATTCACACCGGCAAAGTAGATAGCCGAGTTAGCCAATCCAAAGACATTGGGGCGTCGGCCACCGGGGGTCTCAACCTTACCCAGGTCATTCACGATGTTGTCCTCGATAAGTTCCTGCACCAACTTGGTGATTGTAGGCACGCTTATGTGCAGCTCCTTGGTGAGCTCCGACAGAGTACACTCGCCATTTAATGCCATGTAGGCTATAATGTTACGCTTGATGATGTTGTTCTTGTGCGTAATACCCTTTAATTGCTTATTGGGCTCAATATTAAAAAATTCTGCTAATGATGACATAATTTTATTATTGAGGATTATTATTATCTGCTTGGCAAATATAGAGTTTTTTATCCAATGAAGCAATAAATTATTAAATTATTTTACAATATTTATTAAAATTTGTTCTATCCCCGGCTTCACATAAATAAAATATCGTCGTGCAGAGATACGAAAAAAACCACAAACAGACTTGTCTGGGCTATACCTTGCAAGGTGCTACGATTTGGAAAATTCCCATTTAGATTATACCTTTGCGGCGTTTAACAAAGAGTGTGTCGCGAACTCGATTAACTTAATTTAATATGAAACAAGCTTATGTTTTTCCCGGCCAGGGCTCACAATATACCGGCATGGGAAAGGATTTATACGAAAACAACGCCGAGGCAAAGGCTCTGTTTGAGCAGGCTAACGAGATTCTCGGATTTCGTATTACCGACATTATGTTCGAGGGCTCGGCAGAGGAGTTGAAGCAGACAAAGGTAACGCAGCCAGCTGTGTTCCTGCACTCTGTGATTCTGGCAAAGGTGCTGGGTGTTAAGCCCGACGCTGTGGCGGGTCACTCATTGGGAGAGTTCTCGGCCCTGGTTGTGGCAGGAGCTTTGTCATTTGAAGATGGCTTGCGATTGGTTGCCAAGCGTGCTATGGCTATGCAGAAGTGCTGCGAGAGCCAGCCCGGAGGTATGGCCGCCATCCTTGCTTTGGAGGATGAGGTTGTCGAGAAGGTATGCTCGGAGGTTGAGGGTGTGGTTGTTGCCGCGAACTACAACTGCCCCGGACAGTTGGTCATCTCGGGTGCAAATGAAGCCGTGGATGAGGCTTGCGTAAAGCTTAAAGAGGCCGGCGCGAAGCGTGCTCTGCGCCTACCCGTAGGAGGAGCTTTCCACTCGCCACTTATGGAGGCTGCACGCGTGGAGTTGGAGCAGGCTATCGCCGAGGTGGAGTTCCACTCGCCCGCATGTCCTATATATCAGAATGTGGACGCACAGCCACAGAGCGACCCCGAGGTTATCAAGCAGAATATCATCGCCCAACTTACAGCTCCCGTGCGCTGGACTCAGATTGTGCGCAATATGCTCTCTGATGAGATTTGCAACTTCACCGAGTTAGGTCCCGGTACCGTGCTGCAAGGTTTAATTAAGAAGGTTAATGCCGACTGCACCGCCGAATCAAAGAGTGCTATGTAAAAAGCGTTAAATATAGAGTAAAAGGGGTTGTCTAACAAGTTTTTGAAGGACAACCTCTTTTCCTTGAAGTTGTATAACAAGAGCTAATTTTAGGCTTGCGCAGACTCGAAAACCGTAGTTTACTTGGCGTAAATGAGGATTGCGAAGGCAAGAGTAAGGTTGCGTTTAAGCCGTAAGCAGAGGGGGGTACACACTATGCTATGGCGAAGCAACCAAAAGGGACTTAACGCAGAAAACACCTTGTTAGGCAACCCTTATAATGAGCATTACCGCCACAAGACAGACGCCAAAAGAGCATCGCTAAATGGATTTTACTATATTTCGTGAGAGAGAGAAGGAGGTATAGCCCCACTCATATCATAATCACCCCAACGCTCTGCGATGTAGTCGAGGGTAGAGATAATCTCATCGACATCGAAAAGGGTCACAAGTTTCAGGCGTGTGGACTTAAAGTCGGGCAAGCCCTTGAAATAGTTGGACATATGGCGGCGCATCTCCAAAACTCCTACCCTGTCGCCCTTTATCTCCAATGACTTTTTAAGGTGCTCTTTGGCTATGGCCACACGCTCCACAACGGATGGCTGCGGCATAACCTCGCCCGTACGAAGGAAGTGCTTTACCTCACAGAATATCCAGGGACGCCCATACGTTGCACGGCCTATCATCACCCCATCTACGCCATAGGTGTCGAACATACGCTTGGCTTTCTCACCCGAGTCAACATCTCCGTTGCCTATGATTGGAATCCCGATTGAGGGGTGGTGCTTTACCTCGCCTATAAGGGTCCAGTCTGCCTCACCACGATACATCTGCGAGCGTGTACGGCCGTGAATGGTCAGGGCTTTGATGCCCACATCCTGCAAGCGCAGGGCTATATCCATTATATTTTTCGACTCCTCATCCCAGCCCAGGCGGGTCTTGACCGTCACGGGTGTTTCGACAGCCTCAACAATCTGGCGCGTCATCTCGACCATAAGAGGCACGTCGCGCATCATACCCGACCCTGCACCTCGGCCTGCAATCTTCTTCACGGGGCAGCCGAAGTTGATATCTATAAAGTCGGGATGTGCCGTCTCGGCTATGCGTGCCGCCTCGACCATAGGCTCAATAAGATGACCATAAATCTGGATGCCCACAGGGCGCTCCGCCTCGTCGATATTTAGTTTTGCGCGCGACTTCCAGGCATCGCGTATAAGGCCATCCGAGGAGATGAACTCAGTAGTCACCACATCGGCACCAAAGCGCTTGCACATATATCTGAATGAAGGGTCGGTGACATCCTCCATAGGAGCCAAAAAGAGAGGCTTCTCACCCAAATCTATATTGCCAATTTTCATAAGGAGTGGTTTTTCGCAGACAAAATTACAAAAAAGTGAGAAAAGTTACGCATCAATAAGAGTTTATTCCTATGGAAAGCACGTCAAAACATAAATAAAATAAAAAAAAATAGTATCTTTGCACAAATAGCTGATATAAACATTACAAGATATGAATACCGAGACATTTATTGCTCAAATTGCAGCCTCATCCATCGAGGCTTTATATGGTGCTGCTGACTCATCGCAGATTCAGATTCAGAAGACACGCAAGGAGTTTGAGGGCGACTACACACTGGTAACATTCCCCCTCTTGAAGCTCAGCCGCAAAGCCCCCGAGGCAACTGCCAATGAGATTGGTGAGCACATAGTAGCCAACAACCCGACAATCAGCTCCTACAACGTAATCAAGGGCTTTCTAAACCTCTCCATAGCCCCTGCCTATTGGGCGGAGCAGTTTGCCAAAGAGGTTGCCGACAAAGATTACGGCACGGCCGCACCAAGCGGACGCACGATTATGATTGAGTACTCGTCACCCAACACCAACAAGCCTTTGCACCTGGGACACATACGCAATAACCTTCTGGGATACTCGGTGGCGCAGATTCTCAAAGCCAATGGTCACAACGTCATTAAGGTAAATCTGGTCAACGACCGCGGTATTCACATCTGCAAATCTATGCTCGCCTGGCAGCTCTATGGCGGTGGCGAGACCCCCGCTTCATCGGGTATGAAGGGCGACCACCTGGTAGGTAAATACTACGTTGAGTTCGACAAGCATTACAAGGCCGAGGTTAAGGAACTCGTCGAGGGTGGCCTGAGCGAAGAGGAGGCCAAGAAGAAGGCTCCTATTATGCTCGCTGCGCAGGAGATGCTGCGTAAGTGGGAGGCCAAGGATGAGGAGGTTTACAACCTCTGGCAGACGATGAACGGCTGGGTATATGAAGGCTTTGACGTAACGTACAAGGCTCTGGGCGTATATTTCGACAAGGTATATTACGAGTCGCAGACCTACCTTTTGGGTAAGAGTCTTGTGCAGGACGGACTTGACAAGGGTGTATTCTTCCGCAAGGAGGATGGCTCGGTGTGGATTGACTTGGAGGCCGACGGTTTGGATCAGAAGCTGCTACTGCGTGGCGACGGCACATCGGTATATATGACACAGGACCTGGGCACTGCCCTGAGCCGCTTCGAGGAGAACAAACTCGACGATATGATATATGTGGTGGGTAACGAGCAGAACTACCATTTCCAGGTATTGAAACTCGTCTTGAAGAAACTCGGCTACGAGTGGAGCGACAACATCTACCACCTCTCTTATGGTATGGTGGAGTTGCCCGAGGGTAAGATGAAGTCACGCGAGGGTACGGTTGTCGATGCCGACGATTTGATTGCCGATATGGTGGATACTGCACGCGAAATGTCCAACGAGTTGGGTAAGCTCGACGGCTGCACCGACAAGGAGGCAAACTCAATATGCACAATGGTCGGTCTGGGTGCTTTGAAATACTTTATCTTGAAGGTGGACCCCAAGAAGACTATGCTCTTCGACCCCCGCGAGTCTATCGACTTCAACGGCAACACAGGCCCATTCATCCAATACACACACGCCCGCATCTGCTCAGTTCTGCGCAAGGCCGAGGAGGCTGGCATAGACTACACTGTCCCTGCAAGCTGTGAGCTCCTGGCCGAGGAGATTGAGCTCATCAAGTCACTTGGCGAGTTCCCATCGGTTGTGGCCTCGGCGGGTGAGAACTTCTCTCCATCGCTCATTGCAGCCTATGCCTACGAGTTGGCCAAGAGCTTCAACGGCTACTACCACGACCACTCTATACTTAGGGAGGAGGATGAGCAGAAACGTTTGATGCGCCTGCAACTTGCAGCCGAGGTGGCGCGCGTAATCAGCCTCGGAATGAAACTTTTGGGCATTGACGTACCACAGAGAATGTAATTTACCATTATAATTTTTTATCCTATGAAGCAACTTTTATTATTGGCCGCAGCAGCGTTGATATGTTCGTGCTCGGCAACAAAAAACACTGAGACTGCAAAGGTTTACACTAACCCCGTTATCAATCACGATGCACCCGACCCAACGGTCATTCGCGGCAAGGATGGCGTGTTCTATGCCTACACAACATTCCACAATGGGAACGTACCCATCTACAAGTCGAAAGATTTGGTTAATTGGGAGTTTGTGAAGGGTGCTTTCCGCGAGGGTGAAGTGCCTAAGTTCGTGCCCAATGCAGATGTGTGGGCACCCGACATCAGTTACATCGACGGCAAGTATGTACTCTACTTCTGTATGTCTACGATGGGTGGCGAGTGGGCTGCCGGCGTAGGTCGTGCCGTAGCTGACTCTCCCGAGGGTCCATTTACCGATGCTAAATTACTCTTCGATTCAAGAGAGATTGGCGTGCAGAACTCTATCGACCCCTTTATTCATCAGGAGGATGGTCGCAAGTACCTTGTTTGGGGCAGCTTCCGTGGCATATACGTTGCCGATCTTACCGATGACGGCTTGGAGTTGGTTGATTCTAAGGCAATAACCAAGATTGTGGATGCTCCCTGCGAGGGTACATATATCCATAAGCGCGATGGCTACTACTACTTCTTCGCCTCTATGGGCTCTTGCTGCCGAGGCGTGAAGAGCACCTACCACGGCATTGTGGGTCGCAGCAAGTCGTTGTATGGTCCTTATGTCGACAGGCAGGGCCGTGAGTTGGCATGGGCTTATCGCGAATTGACACTCGTGGGTAACGACAGAGTCAAAGGCCCCGGCCACAGCTCACAAATCGTAACCGACGACAAGGGTCAGGATTGGATATTGTATCACGGCTGGGATGCTACCGACCCCGATGCCGGTCGTAAGATGTTTGTCGATAAGGTTACCTGGGGCGAGGATGGCTGGCCTGTAATAAATGATGGCACTCCATCTATCACCGAGATGCCTGCCCCATATATTAAGGGTTCGAGAAGGAGAAAGTAATAACCTTAAATAACTCCCCATTATGAGAAAGTTGATTTTAGCCGCTGCCGTGGCATTGATTTGTTCTTGCTCGGCAACAAAGAACACCGAGACGGTAAAGAGTTTTACAAACCCTGTGCTCAACCACAATGCCCCCGACCCAACGGTTATTCGCGGCAAGGATGGAGCGTTCTACGCCTATACAACTATGCGTTTTGGCAATGTGCCTGTCTATAAATCAACCGACCTTGTTAATTGGGAGTTCGTAAAGGGTGCATTCAACCGAAACGAAGTGCCTAAGTTTGTCCCCAGAGCCGACATCTGGGCCCCCGACATCAACTATATAGAGGGTAAGTATGTGCTCTACTTCTCGATGTCCACCTGGGGTGGCGAGTGGGCAGCAGGCATTGGTCGTGCCGTAGCCGACTCACCCGAGGGTCCCTTTACCGATGCCAAGCTGCTGTTTAACTCACGCGAGATTGGTGTAAAGAACTCTATCGACCCTGTGGTATATCAGGATGGTGGCCGCAAGTACCTCATCTGGGGCAGCTTCCGCGGCATATACCTCACGGAGCTTACTGACGATGGTCTGGAACTTATCGACTCAAAAGATTTGTTGAAGATTGCCGGCACGGCATACGAGGGTTCCTACATCATCAAGCGCAAGGGTTACTACTACTTCTTTGCCTCGGTAGGCACATGCTGCGCAGGTGTTAAGAGCACCTACCAGACCGTTGTGACGCGCAGCAAATCGCTGTTTGGACCTTACGTTGATAAGCAGGGCCGCCAGATGCTGGACAACCACCACGAGGTGCTGCTCTCGGGCGATGATAAGGTTAAGGGCACAGGCCATAACTCGCAAATCATAACCGACGACAAGGGTCAGGACTGGATACTGTACCACGGCGTTGATGTCAGCGACCCCAAGGCGGGCCGTAAGATGTACCTCGACAAGGTTAATTGGGGCAAGGATGGCTGGCCCACAATCAGCAACGGCCACCCCGCTACGGAGCAGACAATGCCCACGGTAAAGATTAAGAGACAACAAAAAAGGTAATGACGCCAAAGGTGGCGGTTAACCAAAAGTGTAATTATCTATAAATTAGAAAATTACAGCAATATTTCAGAGATTAGTAGAAACTCTTTTCTACTAATCTCTTTTTTGTTGATTGTCATAAATGGTGTCACTACTCCTGCAATGCCTCCCAAAGCATATCTTTCAGGCGGGTGATATTCATATTCGCCACCGAGGAGATAAAGACCGAAGGAATACCCTCGGGCAGCGTAGGGCGCATCTGCTCGATAAGTTCTTCGTCCAACATATCGCACTTGGTGATGGCAAGCAGGCGCTGTTTATCCAACAACTCGGGGTTGTACTGCGTAAGCTCGCCGAGCAAAATCTCGTAATCCTTGGCTATATCGTCACTATCGGCTGGCACCATAAAGAGCAGCACCGAGTTACGCTCAATGTGACGCAAGAAGCGTGTTCCAAGCCCCTTACCCTCGTGCGCTCCCTCGATAATTCCTGGGATGTCGGCCATAACAAAAGACTTATGGTCGCGCACCTCGACAATACCCAGGTTAGGCTCCAACGTGGTGAAGGCATAGTTGGCAATCTTTGGCTTTGCCGCCGACACCACCGACAGCAAGGTGCTCTTACCCGCATTGGGGAAGCCCACAAGGCCCACATCCGCCAGCACCTTCAATTCAAGTACGAAGGCCCCCTCGTCACCCTCCTCGCCGGGCTGCGCATAGCGGGGTGCCTGGTTTGTGGCGCTCTTAAAATGCCAGTTGCCCAAGCCTCCGCGACCGCCTTTGAGCAGCACAAGCTGCTCGCCGTGCTCGGTAACCTCACCCACAGAGACAAGCTCCGTAGTGCCGTCCTCATTCTCAACCACACGGCGTGCCACCGTACCGAGTGGTACGGGGATGATGATGTCGGCGGCATCCTTGCCCGTTGAGCGTGCGCCGTGACCACCCTCGCCATCCTCAGCAAACTGGTGACGCTGGTATTTGAGGTGAATCAATGTCCAATATTGGCGGTCACCCTGCAAGATGATGCTGCCACCCTTGCCTCCGTCGCCACCATCGGGGCCTCCGAAAGCAACAAACTTCTCACGTCGGAAGTGACACGAGCCAGCTCCTCCGTGACCCGAACGAGCAAAAATCTTTACATAATCTACAAAGTTTGAACCTGCCATATATCTCTTGTTTTTCTTTTCCCGTGTGCAAAGATAAGCGTTTCCGTGCAAAACGCCAAATATTAAAACTTCCACGACACCACGCCATAGAATGTGCGCGGATAGGCATAAGTTACAACATCATCCTGCGGAGCATATACTCTGTTTGCGCCACTCTTATAGTGCCTTATGCGCGAGGGCTCATAACCGCCATAGACTATGTTGCGCGCATCAAGCAGGTTTCTTACCATAAGCGTCAGCGACAACCTCGACTCCCCCACCCTGAACCATCGTGACACCGACACATCCACCGTAACGGCATCGCGCAGTCTTCGCTGCGACAGGAACTCCTCATACCTCTCTGCCGTCATTGAGCCCTGACGCAGCACACGCTCGGTACGGCGCACAAACGAGGGTTCCACATACCTCAGACCAGCATAATTCACACCACACGACAGGGCCCAGCCCCTGAAATTGAAGTATGTAACGCCCAGCGACGAGGTGAGCTGTGGTACACCACCCAATTTATAGCCACGCATAAGGCTCTCGCTGTGAGCACTCACAACGGCATTGTCTGTGTCGGAAAAGTGGCTTACGCAAGGGTTATTTGAATAGGTGTAACGCCCCGCAGCAAGCGTAAAGTCTCCCCTGAAATGCTCCGAGAAACGCATCCTTGCCGATAGTTCCAAGCCGTAGCGCAACGTAGCAATATCCTCTACCTCGACATCGCAATACTGAGCCGACAGGTCGTCATAACAGCGCATCATCGCCCTGCCGCCGCTGCTATGGTGCAGGAAGGCACTCAGCACAGCGTCGAAATTACCACGGTGGAATTTATAGTTTACCTCTGCCGCGACCCTGCGCTCCATATCTGCATCATCAACGATGCGGTTGTTGTACATCGGATTCAGCCACAGCACCTCGGCGCTCTGCGGCACGGCACTTGCCGCCACACCGAAATCCAAGTAACTGCCAGCCGAGAAGGCATACCCTGCCGTGGCTTTGAGTGTATATGGAGCAGAGCTCACCCTTCGCGACTTGCCCAGGGAGCGAGCCTCGGGAAATAGCTCCTTCTCGAAATACCCTGTGCGGGATACATCGTGGCGACCAACAGCAGCAGCAACTCCCACACGCCAACGTGAGGTGTGATAATTCAGACACACATCCACCACGAGCGACCGCTCATTAAGGGCATAATCGTATGAAAATCTATCGCCCTCGCCAACCCTGCGGTTGGGGTTGCGCAGGTCATTTTGCAGATTGTTCGAGTAGGTATCATCGTCAAGCAGGTAGTAATCCACATCCAGCAGATACTCCGCACCGAGCAGGTCTGCCATACGTTTGTAACGCCTTGACGAGTGCACAGCGGCCCGCACACCATAGCCAAGCGAGAGCTGCTCTCCGAGTGAGGTTGTAAAGCGCACCACAGCCTCTGCCCGAGCTATGCGCTCAACACGCTCTTCAAGTGCATATACGGCACCCCGTGCCGAGCGACTGTTTACAGCATACATATCTGCCCAATTAACCTGCGTCAGAGCTTCATCGCCCATACGCCAAGCATCGGCAACCATATCAGCCACCTCCCTGTCAGCATAGTAGCTCGGCATATAACGGTAGTTGTCGGGCTTGGGAGTCATTGCATCGTACCATCCCAGCGACGAATATGCCCGCCACCCGTAATCGCCACCTACGGCTATGTGCATCGTGGTGGCATTGCTCAGCGGCACCTTTGCCGAGAACATAGCGAAGGGCACTGCATCGCGACGATAGCGCGAATTACGCTCCCTGTCGCCGTGCCTGCCCCACGTCGGGTTGTAGAGGTTATCGCCCACAAGCGAGAAAGCCTCTGCGGTGGAGCCTTGCCTTAGGCCTCTGTCACCTACCCTCGACAGCACCACAAGGGCAAGGCTTGCGCCCGAATCATAGCTCTTGCCGAGGCGCAGAGCCACATCCACACTATTCTGATACACACCACCGACATATAAGTCATTGCCTCCTCTGGCGGTCAGGTGAGCCGACATACTCCACCCCTTGCTAAGCAGCCTGTGCAATGTCGAGCGCACGCCGCCAAGATAGCCTCTGCCCGAGAAGAAGATGGCTGCATCGCCACCACTAACAGGCACACCATCGGCTGTGGAGTAGAAGTCGCAGCCCGCAACATCACCCACTCCCATTGTCGGGTGGTCGATGCCCGCATAGGCGTAGTGAGTAAGTCCCAGACGGCGCAGCAGAGCCACATTTGCTGTCCTGATGCCTATGCCGTCAATCTCAGTCCTGCGCACAGAGAAGTCGTAACCACGGCGGGCGTGGCTCACAAACGAGAAACGATATGACGCTATGTCGTCGTAGATGTCGCCGCGGCGCTGCGTGGCACGCAGAAAGAGCAGCGTATCGGTCGAGAGTGAGAATGCAGGCTGTTCCACCTGCTCCAACTTATAGATATAATAATCCTCGGCTGTCTCCTGCGCAAATACCGGGACAGCCGAAGCCATACAAAGTATTATAACCAATAAGCGGCGCAACATCCTCCTATATCCGCTTTAACACATCCCTCAGGTGCAGCCAGAACTTCTCCACCGTTGCAATGTTTATCCTCTCATCAGGCGAGTGCACATCCCTCACCGTAGGGCCAAACGATACCATTTCAAGGTGAGGATACTTTTCAAGGAAGAGGCCGCACTCCAAGCCAGCATGCACGGCACGCACCTTGGGCTTTACGCCAAACAGAGCCTCGTAACTCTCGACCGTAACTGAGAGCAACCTCGAACGGGGATCGGGTGCCCAGCCAGGGTAGCCATCGGAGTGCTCCACACGGGCACCGGCCAACGCAAATACCGACTCCACCGAGTGCTTGGCATACACCTTAGCACTCTCCACCGACGAGCGCTGCGAGGTTGTGACAACAATCTCCTGCCCGACAAACTTCACCGATGCGAGGTTTGTCGAAGTCTCAACAAGTCCCTCCACAGCCATCGACATTGCCAGCACACCATTAGGCAGACCCACCAACGCCGCCAGCAGACGCTGTTGCAGCCCGTGCGTCAGCACCTCAGCCTGAGACTCCGCCACCGACCATAGAATCTGCATATCGGGCTCGGTAACCGAGAACTCAGCCTTTGCCTCGGCAGCAAACCTTTCCACAAGCGCTTCAAAGACCGCTGCATTTACCAACGGAACAGCCACCACGGCATACGCCTCACGAGGGATGGCATTGCGCAGATTGCCGCCCTCAATACGGCTAAGACGGGCACCGCACTGCTCCTGCGCAAGCATCATCAGGCGTGCCACCAGTTTATTTGAGTTTGCGCGTCCCTTGTTTATATCGTCGCCCGAGTGACCACCCACCAAATCTTTTACATCCACGCGGTAGAACTTCATCCCTGCGGGTGCTGTCTCCTTTTCATACGCGAAGCTCGCGACGGTATCGACACCGCCTGCGCAGCCGATGAAAATCTCACCCTCATCCTCCGAGTCGAGGTTTATGAGGTATTTGCCCGTAAGCATACCCTCGCCGAGGTTGAAGGCGCCCGTGAGGCCTGTCTCCTCATCTACGGTAAAGAGTGCCTCCAACGGGCCGTGCTCCGCATCCTTGTCGAGCAGCAGAGCCAACGTAGCAGCCATACCTATACCGTCATCAGCACCGAGCGTCGTGCCCTCGGCACGCACCCACTCGCCATCGACAACGGCGCGAATGGCATCCTTCAAGAAGTCGAACTCCACATCGCTGTTCTTCTCGCACACCATATCCATATGCGACTGTAATATCACCGTGGGGCGCGCCTCGTAGCCCGAGGTTGCGGGCACACGCATAACCACATTGCCTATGGCGTCGCGCCGATACTCTATGTTGTGTTGCCGAGCAAAAGAGATAAGGTACTCTATCGCACGCTCCTCACTCTTTGAGGGGCGTGGCACACGGGTGAGAGCCTCAAACTGCTCCCACACCGCACGGGGCTGTAAATCTTGTAAAAGCATAATATCGAATTTTAGCAAATTTACTATTTTTTCGGCAAAACCGAAAGCGGGCGTGCAAAAATATAGTATGCCGGTATAAAAAAAACCGACCTTCGGTTTCCCAAAGGTCGGTCTTGAAATTAACTACTTAGTAATAGCTTACTGAGCATTTGCCTCGTTCAACGCACTGATCTGAGGCCTAACATCGTTGTAAAGCATCTGAACCTGACGTGGAGAAACTCGCTTGTCATAGATTCTGAACAATGCGATGCTACCACACCATGAGTTGTAGATGCTATCCCATGCTTCACCCTCACCTGTCAGGTTGATACCATAACGAGCACCAATAACAATGTTAGAGTTCTGCCACATCTCACCACCGATATTCTTCTCAGTCGCACCATTCTTCATATCAAGAGCACCATCACGATATACAGAGAATGTCTGAGATGTTGCATCGTAAGTAAAGATTGTGTGATACCACTGATTAGCTGTTGGAGCTACATCGCCATCCTGATATGGCCACTTTGGCACAGTAGTTCTGGCGTTGCTATTCCACTTATACTGGTAACCAGCCAGACGGAGCATAGAGCATCCCTCAGTACCGAACAAACCTGCCCAACCCTTGTTGGTGTGTGGCGCAGCGTGGATAACCTCGATAGTATACTCAGAGTTAAGGGCTTTGAAAAGCTCATCATTCTGAGTAAGGTCAATCTTGTAGCAATAGAAATTATCACCTGTATCCTGACCCTGATACATATAAACCACATTATTCAATGTGTAAGCCTCAGTAGCAGGAGCGGTTACCTCCAATGGACCACCTTCGCCCACCATAACAGTCTCAACCTCAAAGTCCTTCAAGGTCTCGGTTGCTGAGCCATCGAGCTCGAACTTAACATTTGCGAATGGTGCAGGAGGAGTAACTACAACACCTGCGGCAGCATTCAAAGCAGCAACCTCAGCCTTGCGCTTCTCGATAAGGTTGCGAGCCTTATAACCGTGAAGTGGCTCATCGTAGATTCTGAGTGATGCAATCTTACCATCGAAACGCTGGTCAAGAACGCCCTCAGCATTGATATTTGCGCCAACATATACACCGTAGGCCTCATTAAAGCCGCCATAGAATTTGTTGAATTCCCATGTACCAGCATTCTCGTCACGAGTCTGACCATCGTAGAAAGCAGTAACCGTAGCCTGGAACTTATCGTAAGTCACGATGTAGTGGAAGTACTCGTTAGACTCAACGCTTACCCTACTTCCATAATAATTCTCAGCGAATACGCCATCACCTGGCAAACGGTAGTATGGACGGTAGCCCTTAGCACCTGTGAGCATACCAAGACGGAACGCCTCACTTGAAATAGGAGTTACAGGAGTCTTGTACTGACCGGCAGCGATAATCTCAACTGAGAATGAGCCATCGTTAATCTTCTGCAGGAAGTCACTTCCGCTAATCTTGTAGTAGCTATCCTCGGCAATGTCAATCTCCTTAGAGTCAGCATCCAAAGGACGTGAGAAGCTTGCAACACGCTTATCACCCACCATCAGAGCAGACAAACCAGGAGTCTGACCATTAGAATTCTTAACTGTTTCAACAGTTGCGCTCTGCAAAGTACCCCTGTTATCAGCCGAACCATCCTCGTTGATGTGGAGGTCAACCATAGGCTCATACTTATAGTAGTCGCTAACTGCATTCTGAGGAATATTCAAAGCTGTGTAATGCTCCAAAACCTGCTCCTCGGTGTAAACGCTGTCGTAGAAACGCAACAAAGCGATATCACCCATAAAGCACTGAGTCAAGCGGTCGGGGTTACCACCCTGTGGCCAACCACCAATACCCAGATAAACGCTGCTATCAAGAACAACACCGTCTCTTACGCCTACGAAACGACCATTACGGTAAACGCTCCACCCCTGAGTCAAAGCATCCCAAGAAAGCATATAGTGATAGAATGTATTAGGCTCTGGTGCAGGTGTCACATTCATTATAGTGTTATTACCCCACTGATCACCACCAGAAATCATAGAGTATGGGAATGCACCTGAACCTGAGTAACCACGCTGCATAAAGCCATAAGCCTCAGTAGAGAAGATACGAGAGAACGCATCGTAAGAGATGTATGGCTGGCTTGCAACAAACTCAATAGTACAGCCATCGGCAACAGCCTCGTTGAACTCGTTGCTAAGGATAGCATAGTAGTAGCTATCAGACATATGCTCACCGTTCATAAAGGCCTTGTTGTAACGTACGATATTGTTATGCTGGAACTGAGGATGCTGGTAAATCTCCATATATGGAGTATTACCATTGGCGTCGGTCTTCTTTACAATCTCCAAGCCAAAGCGACCCTTATCGGTAGCCTTGCCGTCCATTGCGAACTCAACGTCGAAGATAACGTCGCTGACAGCCTCCTTGATAACCTCAACAGGCTCGAGAGTTGTAAGCTCGTTGCGATTGATAACAACCTCAGGGTCAAAACGCTCAGTAACCTTATTGCCGTCAGCATCAACAAATGTGATAGAGAGACCCTTTGACAGAGTGTTAGGAGCTACGATGAAGTAGAATGAGGTAGCTGTCTCGGCAGTTGTGCCAAGTGTAACAGCCTCAGAGCAAGAGAGTGAAATCTCCTCTGAACCGGTAGCCAAAGTGTACTCAGGAGCAGCACCATACTGAGGAACAACCTCCACAGCACCTGCCAAAAGCTCCTTATCACGGCCGCTGATTATAACCTCCTTAACAGGAGGAATCTCACCATAAGCCTTTACGCACAGGTAACCACACATGTTCTTGAATGGCAACTCGGTGCTCTCGATGTCCTCACCGGCAGCAATCATAGGGTTAATCTCGAAGTCGATACCTGCCGGGTTGTAAGTCTGACCATCAGGCAACGCAACAGTCAAGCTACCAGTGCTTGAAATCTTCTGTGTTGACTTACGAGGATAGATGCCGTAGAGAGTAGGTACAGCAGTAGAAGGCACTGTCTTATCCACCTTCTTGAACTTGTTCTCCTCGCCTGTGTACTCGAACTTCTCGTTACGAGCTGAACGGAATACAGCAATAACAGCCTTCTCAGGCCAAGCAAATGTCAAGCCCTCGGGAGACTCCAAAGTGGCAGAAACAACAACCTCC
>JAZUMN010000080.1:0-8102 GCA_045603645.1 Alistipes sp.
GCAGCGGTGAATTTTGAATTCCCTTACTTCTGCTTCTGCCAGATGAGCGCTGCCGAGCCGAGTATGGCGGCATTCTTGCCTGCTATGCCCGAGGGCAGCAGAGCCACCTTATTCTTAAATACGGGCAGCATATTCTCCTCCATATACCACTTCGTGGGCTCGAAGATGTGCTTGCCCGCCTTTGCCAGGCCACCGAAGAGGATTATAGCCTTGGGGGATGTCGTAGCCACCAGGTCGGCCAGAGCCTTGCCCAGCACCTCGCCCGTGAAGCGGAAGGCCTCCTTGGCTATGGCGTCGCCCTTGTCGGCCGCCATCGAGAGCATCGCAGCCTCGAACTTGGAGTATGGTATGTCGCGCAGCTCGCTCTGGCAGTTCATCTTGGCCATAAGCTCAAATGCCGTGCGCTTGATGCCCGTTGCCGAGGCGTATGCCTCCAAGCAACCCTTGCGTCCGCAGCCGCACTCGCGACCCGTGGCGCGGCTATCGACCATAATGTGGCCATACTCGCCCGCGAAGCCGTCGTGGCCGTAAATCATCCCGCCGCTCGACACTATGCCCGAGCCAAGTCCCGTGCCGAGGGTTATGACAACGTAGTCGTCCATACCTTTGGCGTTGCCGAAGACTCCCTCGCCTATGGCTGCGGCGTTGGCGTCGTTGGTTATGACCACCTCGGTAGAGGGGAAGTATCGCTTCACATCCTCCACAAAGTGGAACATACGGCGTCCCTCATCAGGGTTGGGCTCGTTGTCGCTGAACTTCCACAGGTTTGCAGGGGTCTCTATGGTGCCCTCGTGGTAGTTTGCGTTGGGTGCACCTATGCCTATGCCTATAAGCTCGAAGTCGAATGTAACCCCTTCGATGAGTGCCTGCATAGCCTCGCACAGAGCCTTCACATAAGCCTCGTAGTCCTCAAATCTCTTGTATTTCTCGGTAGATATGGCACCCTCACAAAATATGGTACCCTCCTCATCGACCAGGCCGAAGGCTGTGTTTGTGCCTCCGATGTCGATACCCATAGCCAATTTTTTCATCTTGTTATAGTTTTTAATGGTTAATCATATCTTTTACCAGTGTTGCTAACTCAAAGTTATGCATAAAATTCTTTTTCTTCAAACTTTTTCTTAAATTTGGGGCATTAACACCAAAAATGTAGTACCGATGAGAAACAACGACGAAATTTTGGCTATGCTGGAAAACTACCTTGCGCAGATGCAGCTGCCCGAGGAGCCACAACTCCTGTACCAACCCATAATATATGCTATGTCGGCGGGTGGCAAGAGGATACGTCCCGTGCTGCTGCTGCTCAGCTGTGAGGCCTTTGGTGGCGATGTTGGCGAGGCGCTGTCGGCTGCCGCCGCTGTCGAGATGTTCCATAACTTCACGTTGCTGCACGACGACATTATGGATAATGCCGCTATGCGTCGCGGCAAGCCTTCGGTATATGCGCAGTGGGGCGAGAATGTAGCCATCCTCTCGGGCGATGCTATGATGATTTACGCCTACAAGCTGTTGCGCAACGTGCCCGGGGATAAGCTGCCCCGCATCCTGGATATCTTCACCGAGATGGCATTGCAGGTGTGCGAAGGACAGCAGTGGGATATGGACTTCGAGGGTATGAGCAAGGTCGCCGTGGCGGAGTATATGAATATGATTGAGCTTAAAACATCGGTGCTGCTGGCGGGCTCGGCTATGATAGGAGCCATTCTGGGTGGAGCCTCGGAGGAGGACTGCCGCAAGATTTACCGCTATGCGTTGGAGCTGGGCTTGGCGTTTCAGCTTCAGGATGACCTGCTCGACAGCTACGGCTCCGAGCAGAGCCTGGGCAAGAAGATTGGAGGTGACATCCTCGAAGGCAAAAAGACCTGCCTTATGCTCAATGCTATGAGCCGTGCCAACGACCGCGACCGCGATGTTTTGCGCTCAACCTACCTCGATGATACTCTTTCGGATGAGGAGAAGATTGCCCGCGTGAAGGCTGTGTATGACCGCTACGATGTGCCCCGCATCATCCACCAGCAGATTAACACACGCTTTGAGCGTGCTCTCTCCATCCTCTCTACTCTCGACATTGCCCGGGAGCGCACCCTTCACTTGAAGGCCTTTGCCGAGAACCTTATGGGCAGAGAGAAGTAAAAGGAAAGAGCATTTAAGGAATTTAGGGAAATTAAGGAATTTAAGGAAATTATTTTGTTGCGTCATCCCTAAACTCTCTAAACTCATTAAACTCCCTAAACTCCCTAATAATTCTCAATTTTGAACGCCGAAAATAGTTGTAACGGTAACACAACAGAAAAGATATGAAAAGAAGTGACATAGAAATTATGGCTCCCGTAGGCTGTATGGAGTCGTTGCACGCTGCCATCAAGGCGGGTGCCGATGCCATATACTTTGGTGTGGGGGTGCTTAATATGCGTGCCAGGTCGGCTGTGAACTTCACCCTCGACGACCTGGCGGCAATCGTGCATACGGCCCACGCTGCGGGTGTTAAGACCTACCTTACGGTGAACACCATCCTCTACGACAACGAGATGGCTGCCGTGCGCGAGGTTATAGACCGTGCCGTCAAGGAGGGTGTCGATGCCGTCATCGCCGCCGATGTGGCTGCCATAATGTACTGCCGCAAGGTGGGTATGGAGGTGCATATCTCCACGCAGTGCAACATCTCCAACATCGAGGCTGCCGAGTTCTATGCTCAGTGGGCGGATGTGGTTGTGCTGGCACGCGAGTTGAGTTTGGAGCAGATAGCAGCTATCTCTGCGGAGATTGAGCGCAGGGATGTGCGTGGTCCCCGTGGTGAGCGTCTGCGTATCGAGATGTTCGCCCACGGAGCACTGTGTATGGCCATCTCGGGCAAGTGCTACCTGAGTGAGCACGAGGAGCACTGCTCTGCCAACCGAGGTGCGTGCCGTCAGATATGCCGCCGCCGCTATATCCTCACCGACGAGCAGACGGGTCAGCAGCTGGCAACCGACGGGCGTTACATACTCTCGCCCAAGGATTTGTGCACGGTAGATTTCCTGGATAAGTTCATTGCTGCGGGTGTTCGCGTCTTGAAGATTGAGGGCAGGGCACGCGGTGCCGAGTATGTGAAGCGTGTCGTGGAGTGCTACGATGCTGCGCTGCGAGCTATGGAGCGTGGCGACTACACCCCCGAGTATGCGTCGCAGTTGAAGGAGAGGCTCTCTACGGTCTTCAACCGAGGCTTCTGGGGCGGCTACTATGCCGGTCGTCCTATGGCGGAGCATACCGGTCACTACGGCTCGTCGGCTACCGAGCGCAAGGTATATGTGGGCAAGGTCACCAACTTCTTCAAGAAGATATCTGTTGCCGAGGTACTTACCGAGGCGGATGTCATAAACGAGGGCGACAGCCTGCTGTGGATGGGCGAGACTACGGGTGTTGTCGAGCAGCGTGCCGAGGGTCTCACCCTGCACGAGAAGGTCGTGGAGCATATTCCCAAGGGAGTCTATTGCTCAGTCAAGGTGCCTGAGTTGCTGCGCCGAGGCGATAAACTATATAAGATGGTGCCTGCTGCCGAGGCAACACATTAGGAATTCAAAATTCAAAATTCAAAATTCAAAATTATTATTAGGGAGTTTAGCGATGACGCAACAAAATATTTCCCTAAATTCCCTAAACTCACTAAACTCCCTAAAAAGATAAAAACTTAAAACAAAATAATATGTTCAGCAAAGAGACATACATTGCGCGCCGCAATGAGTTGTGCCGCCGCATAGGGCAGGGCTTGATACTGCTGCCCGGTAATGTTGAGTCGCCACTCAACTACCCCAACAACACCTACCACTTCCGTCAGGACTCCACCTTTACCTACTTCTTCGGGCACAGCGTGCCTGCTCTTGTGGGTACGATAGATGCCCAGACGGGCGAGGCAACACTCTACGGCGATGACTTCACCGTGGAGGACATCATCTGGATGGGCCCACAGCCTACCGTTGCCGACTTCGCCCGTGAGGTGGGTGCTCAGGGTGCGAAGCCTATGGCGCAGTTGCAGGGCGACATCGCCGCAGCAGCAGCAAAGGGTCGTCAGGTGCACTACCTGCCCCCATACCGAGGTGAGACCAAGCTTATGCTCTCCGACCTGCTTGGCATAAAGCCTGCCGAGCTGCACGAGCGCAAGTCGGTAGATTTGCTCTTTGCCGTGGCTGAGATGCGCGAGAAGAAGTCTGCCGAGGAGATTGCAGCCTTGGAGGAGGCCTTCGAGATAGGTTACCAGATGCACACCACGGCGATGCTTCACACCCGCGCCGGACGTTCGGAGCACGAGGTGGCAGGTATGGTCGATGGCATGGCTCTGCGTTACGGCACAGGCACATCCTTCACGACCATCTTGTCGCAGCACGGCGAGGTGCTCCACAACCACGACCACTCGGGCATTATGGAGCAGGGTCGTCTGGTGCTGTGCGATGCTGGTGGCGAGCATCTGAACGGCTATGTGTCCGACCATACGCGTACATTCCCCGTGGGTGGCAGGTTCACGCAGAAGCAGAAGGACATATATAATATAGTACTCGCGGCTCACGATGTAGCTGCCCAGGCTCTGCGCCCGGGTATGATGTACAGCGAACTGTCGGATATCGCTGCGCGCACGCTGCTCGAAGGCTTGAAGGGTGTCGGTTTGGTGCGTGGCTCGGTGGATGATGCCCTGGCGGCGGGTGCTGCCTACCTCTTTATGCCTCACGGCTTGGGTCACGGCATAGGCCTCGATGTGCACGACTGCGAGCATATAGGCGAGCGCTCATTTTCCTTCGCAGGCTTGGAGGAGCGTGCTAAGGCCTCGGCGTGCTGCATCACACGTCAGTGGTGGCGTCTTATGCCCGGCACGGTGCTCTCGGATGAGCCCGGCATATACTTCGTGCCTGCCCTCATAGATAAGTTTCAGGCCGAGGGTAAGTTCCGTGGCATAGTGAACTACGAGGGGTTGAAGGAGTACCGCGACTTTGGCGGCATACGCTTGGAGG
The DNA here is from genome assembly GCA_045603645.1 of Alistipes sp. Lineage (GTDB taxonomy): Bacteria > Bacteroidota > Bacteroidia > Bacteroidales > Rikenellaceae > Alistipes. Next base: position 4,980 of record JAZUMN010000080.1, read on the forward strand.
ACGACCTCATCGTCACCGAGACGGGCTGCAAGATTGTGGGCGACAGGACCATCCCTATCTCTGTTGAGGATGTCGAGGCGATTGTGGGTCAGAAGTAACTATGTGATAATTAAATGAGTACGCTCTATCTCTTCCCCACCGCTGTCGAGGCTGCCTCGATGCCTGCCCCCTCCGAAGCGAGAGTGGGCATCACGGGTGTAGGTATGGCTCAGGCGGGAGCCACAGCTGCGGCACTCATCGCAGAGCATAAGCCTCAGAGGGTTGTGCTGTGTGGCATCGCGGGGTCGGTAGACAGGGGACTCGTACGCCCTGGCGACGTCGTGCAGGTTGTAAGGGACAGGGTTGCGGGCCTGCCTGCGGAGTATGTCATAGACTACACCTCTCCTGCAATTGAGGGTGTAGATTTCTATGTCAATGCCCTCACGGTGAGTCGTGTGGGCGAGGCTTTGGAGGATAGGTGGGTGGCAGAGAGCCTGCAATTCTTCATCGAGCAGATGGAGGGTGCTGCCGTGGCGGCTGTGTGCAGGGCGTTTGGTGTGGAGTATTTCCACCTGCGCTCAATATCCAATTATGTTGATGCGCCACGCGCCGAGTGGGACGTTGAGGGTGCTGTGAAGGCTCTTCACAAGGCTCTGGCAACACTTAATTTATAATATATGCAACTTAAACTATACATATCGCCCTGCCCCAACGACACCTTTATGTTTCACGCCCTTGTGCACGGACTTGTACCCTGCGAGGGGCTTACTTTCGAGGTTGAGTATCACGACATTGAGCAGCTCAACCGCCGTGCGCTCCTTGCCGAGGCTGACGTAAGCAAGATTAGCTGTGCCGTGCTGCCCGCCATAAGCGACAGGTATGCCCTGCTGGACAGCGGTGCCGCCTTAGGTCGTGGTAACGGGCCCCTGCTCATTTGCCGCAAGGGCTTCGGGGGGCCGCTGCGCCGTGTGGCGGTGCCGGGCGAGTACACCACAGCCAATGCTCTGGTTGCGAGCCTCTTTCCCGATATAGAGCAGCGCCAGCCTATGCTCTTCTCCGATATTGCCGAGGCTGTCGAGCGGGGCGACTACGATGGTGGTGTGCTCATCCACGAGGGGCGGTTTGTATATCAGCGCCGCAACCTCTCTCTTGTGGCCGACCTCGGTGTGGAGTGGGAGCGCAGGACGCATCTGCCCCTGCCTCTGGGTGGTATTGTGGTGCGCCGTGAGCTGGGTGACGATGTCAGGCAGCGTGTGGAGCGTGTGCTGCGCCGCAGCATAGAGTATGCCTTTGCCCACCCTCGGCAGTCGAGGGAGTATGTCAAGGCTCACGCCCGCGAAATAGAAGATGATGTCATCGACAAACATATAGCCCTCTTTGTAAACGACTTCTCGCTCTCGCTGGGTGACCAGGGGCGCGAGGCAATAAAAGCCCTGACAAATAAAGATAATTAAAAATCGTCATTCCCGTGATACAGCCATTAAGGAGAGAGCAGAGAGAACTTGTGTACTTTGCCGAGCCGCGTTCAATAGCCGTAGCATTGGCGGTATAATCACCGCCAACACTATCAACCATTGAAGCCATCTCTATTCCGTTGCCCTTTGCTGTGTTAGCGCAACAAGAGGCAAAGAGAAGCATAACCGCTATTGTGTGCACAAAAGCTTTCATAGCGCTGAATTATTTCTTTGAAACCACATTGCCTTTGGTATCGAGCAAGTACCAGTCATAGCTGTCGTACTCCTGAACCTCGAACAGATTCTTCGAGAGCATATTGATATCCGAGTAGATTGCAGGTGTGACAGGCTCACCCGTGATACGGTTCATGATGCCGTAGCTATTCATTACCTCGTACTTCACAAAGTCAGCAAACTCGTAAGTAAGGTCTCCACAGCTATCATAGCCATTAGGATATTTGAGGTAGTATGTGCCATCAAACATAAATGGCTGTACGGTATTACCCTCAAAGTCCACCTGCCATTGCTTGCCACCTTTCGTAAGCACAAAGCCGCCAGAGAGAATGCTAATATAACCATACTCCGCAGGATATACCACAGTGCAATCCGCATTAAGAATGCCGTGCTTATTGTCCTTGACGATTACACGATAGCCACTTTTGTGAGGGGCCCAGATTTCATCGTAAGCAGGCTCTACAACCCAATTGCCCGATTTATCGATCAAGCCCAAATCGCCATCAGCATTAGGCATTGCGCAGTAGCCATTGTGGAAAACATAACCGAACTCCCACATACGACACTTGTCGGTATAGTCAAACTGGAACGGAATCACAACTTCGTTATTGGCATTGATAAAACCAATCTTGCCATCCTTCATAACGGCTGCCAAACCATCGGAGAACACCCACGCTTTGCGGTAGTCGTTAGCCTCGGCATCAATAACAATACGACCTGTGTTTACATTGATGTAACCGCGCTTATTAGGCAATGCATAAACTGCCAACGAGTCGTTCTCGGGGACCTCTGACAACCAGTTAATCTTGTCTGTAGTATATTCACCCGTCTGCTTGTCATAGACTCTCCACTTGTTGTCGGAAAATGAATGAAGAGTAATATTGTCCGACAATTTGCGGTCCCAATAATCTCGTCCATACTCATCTTCATAGAGAGCATAAGCCACAAGAGCGACAAAGCCTACAGGAACAATAATAAAGATTGCAACAATCGAGCGGCGGAGCCACTTCGAGCGGTTCTTCCACCAGTTACGAATTGTGCGCCAAGCAAGGCGGCCAAAAGCAATAATTGCTGTAAAAATCAAGGCTACCACACCGAGCAGTGCCTGAAAAATTTGAGTCAGTCGTTTCATCGCTATTCTGTTTTTGCAAGTTCTTTGTTATTGTTCATATTGGCTGTAAGATACATTACAACGCAGAGGAGCAGGAACAACACTACTGAGCCAGCGAGCAGTGCGTAAGTCTCCATTTGAAGCAGCATATAATTCAACGCATAGACCACTGCTACAAATCCGCCAAGGACATAAGCACTATGGCTCTTCAAGATGGCTCTGAAGTAGAACATCAGTGCACCTGTTGTCATCAATGCTGCAATTATGTACGCCACGCCAAAGGTCATAAACTCGGAGAAGGCAACCAACAATGAGTAGAACAACACGAGCGAAAGACCTATTACA
>JAZUMN010000081.1:0-43906 GCA_045603645.1 Alistipes sp.
CAAAGTAAACAAGCTTACTCTGCTCTCGCTCCGCAGCGTCGGTTGCGCTTTTTCATCCTGCGAGCAGCTTCAAAATAGCTCTTGTTATACAAATTCAAGGAAAAGAGGTTGTCCTTCAAAAACTTGTTGGACAACCTCATATTGTTTGTATGGTTGAAATCCGTTTACAAAATATTGCTGAGCATAGGGAATATGTGCAGCAGCGAGTCTACTACCTGGCTACGCTTGGCATCCTCGCGGAGAATAATCAGTACGGTGTTGTCACCCGCTATTGTTCCAAGTATCGCGGGACAGTCGAGGTTGTCGATGGGGACAGATATGGCACTTGCATATCCCGACTTTGTTTTCAAGACGCCAAGGTTGCCCGAGAATGTGAGACTTGTGATGTTGTCCGATATGTTTGACGATACATTTATCTCGTGATGTGCGGCATTGGGCAATACATAAATATAACCCTTGCTCTTGTGGGGTACCTTTGCCACATTCATAAATTTCAGGTCGCGCGAGAGTGTACTCTGTGTAATCTCTACGCCACATTCGCGCAGACGGCTGATAAGTTCTTCCTGTGAAGATATCATCTCGCTGCGAATAATCTTTCTGATGGTCGCAAAGCGCTGTGTCTTTTGGTTCATAGTTTGGTTAATAAAGTTTAGGTTGTCTTATTTTGGTTTGTAATAAAGAGCTTTATGGCACTCATATTTATGCAAATATAACGCATATATTTTATAAAAACAAGTGAAATCAACCTAAAAATTCTATTTTAGGGAGTGAAAGATGCTCCAATCTATAAAATATTTACTTTTAGGTCAATGGTTGGTGCTATTGCTTAATTTAATAGTTTTGTTGATATTTGTCATAAATAATCACAATACCCCACTGCGAGTGTTGCTTTTTGCAAAACATTTTCTAACTTTGTGGAGTCAAAGAATTGACAGACATATTTTAGTGAAAGTGTTTCGCTAATCCTTGGTAACGAAATTTGGCGATTTTAGTACAGCATAAGGAGGCAGTAACACTCATCGCTTGTATTGGTATGCTATGTCGGCACAATCTGTGTCCGCCTCATACTATACAAGTGTGGGGTATTGTTTATTTGTGCTGGGGCTACGCCAAATGCCTGTTACCAGATAAACGGACGACTCCACACTTTCTTTTTTTATAATCGCTCGTTCGGAGTCTGCGGGTAAATCTAAACTTAACAAAATGAAAAAGTTTACTAAAAGGGTATTGCTTGGCGTTGCATTCGTTTTTGCAATATCAACTGTTTCAGCCCAAGATTTAATTGTGTTAAATAGTACGGCTGTTGAGGAGTTGCAGGTTAGGGTTGTTGAGGTGTCGGAATCGGATGTGAAGTACAAGAAATGGAGCTATCAGGATGGCCCAATTTTCACAATTTCAACCAGTAAAATTCTATACATCAAGTATCAGAATGGGGAGAAACAGCGTTTTGATAAACCAACAACACCTGAACAGCAAGTAATAAAAGAGAGTGATACGACACAATATGCAAATCCGCTGTTAGGACAAACTGAAACAGCAGTAGCTGAGACCACACCAAAGGTTGAGCCCGAAAAAGAGAAAGATGATAAGTATATCTCTCGACGCAAAGGAACTTCTCGTTTTTTTGGTGATTATTCTTATGTTCAACCGGATGTAGATGCGGACTCTGCATGGGGTATGGGGGGAAACATCGAATATGGATATAATGTTGTAGATGGACTTAATGTGCAATTTGGTTTAGGATGGACTAGCGCATCAGTAGGCGTCGGGTCAGGACGTGATGAGGTTAGTGTTTCTGAGTCAGTGCTTTCATTGCCTTTGGGACTGGGATATAATTTACCACTTGGATCATTGTGCTCATTGGACTTTAATACCGGACTGCGTCTAAATTATATTATTGCTGGCTCAATTTCATATGGCACCGAGGAAATTAAGTATAAAGATTTAGGAGATTACGATATGGAGGTCAAAAGATTTAACACAGGATGGGACGTAGGTGTGGCGTTTTTGATAGGCAACTATGGTGTTAAGGCTCAGTATTCCGTAGGTCTTAGTGATACTGCTGATGACTATTTCAAAATAGGCCTTTATATGGCGTTTTAATTCCATTGTAATTTGAGTGTTGAAAATATTATGACCGAGCTGATGCAAAGTAATTAGATTAACTAAACAATATTTATTATGAAAAAGATTTTTTATTTTTTGTTCGCTGTTTTATTGAGTTGTAGTATAGTTGGGTGTAGTGATGAAGACAGCAATGGAGCTAACACCAACACTAATACTAATACTAATACTAATACTAATACAGGTACAGACACGGACACAGACACAGACACAGACACAGACACAGATACAGATACAGATACAGATGTTGTCAATTATGCAGACTTGTTGCCAGGTCATTGGAGTGTAGATATTGACGATGAAGTTACAGTTTCTATATCGTTTAATTACAAAGGCGCTGGGACTATTTATTATTCTGATTTGATTTTGCAGGATGAGGGTGTATCTGCTTCTGGAACTTATACCCTTGATGCAAATCAAATAAAGGCATCTTATAGCGATGTAAGTGTGTATATGGCTGATGGCTCAACCACTTATAAAGGGTTTGCCGATGATGTTGCAAAGCAGGAGTCATACACGATTAAATCATGCGAAGGAAACACGCTCGTAATGGCTTATGAGAATGGTAACACCATAACATTAACAAAATATCAGGATTTGTAATATAAAAATAGAAGAAATATGCGACAAATTAAAGTTTTATTTCCCTCGTTACGAAGAGTAAGTAAATTATTCATCGTATGTGCTATTTTATTATGTGCATTTACGGCTTGTGAAAAAGATGATAAAGACTCACCTATTATTGGAACTTGGGTATACTTAAATACGTCTTTCACCTTCAATGCTAATGGTAGCGGATATTCTACACTTGACGGAACATCTTGGGGTGGAGTTGTTCAGGTATTTCATTACAAGTGGAAGCTAACATCTTCAATGCTGCATCTGACTTATGATGGTTCTGGCGGTATGAGTCCAGGAGTGGTACACTCTTTTTATTATACCTTGGAAAATGGCGTTTTGTCTTTATGGTGGTCTGACGATGGGGAGTTCAGAGGGGCGCATATAAAACAATAAGTCGTAAGAAAGATAAATCAGAATATTTAACAAATACTAATACCAAAAATATTTAGCTTGGTCGATGGCCCACCTGCAAAAGATAGGTGGGCTTAATTTTTTATAGAAAAAATATTCACAATACTGCATAATTACGCAGAAAATATGCAATTATGCAGGAATGTTTATTTATATAGTAATATATAGCGACGAAAATTTGCATATTGCGTATATATATGCGATATTTGCGGGTCGAAAAAAATATTAACAATTAAGCGATAGTATAAAGATGAAAATTGATGTAATGGTTGCCACTGAGAAGCATCTGTGTTTCGTGTCGCAGATTAACGACGAGATAGATGCCGCAGCCAAGCAACGTGGAACGGGCATTGCCCGCCGTACCGACGAATATATCGCCGATAAGATAATGTCAGGAAAGGCTATCATAGCCGTAAATCGTGATGAGTTTGTGGGTTTCTGCTACATAGAGTCGTGGGGCCACGACGAGTTTGTTGCAAACTCAGGTCTTATAGTTCGCCCTCAGTATCGTGGTATGGGCGTCGCCAAGCGTATCAAGAAGGCCGCCTTCGACCTCTCGCGCAAGCGTTTCCCCAATGCCAAGTTGTTTGGTCTTACTACGGGTGAGGCTGTTATGCGCATCAACACGGAGCTCGGCTACGAGCCCGTCACCTTTGCAAAGCTCACCGATGACGAGCGTTTTTGGGCAGGATGCCAGTCGTGCGTGAATTACGATGTGTTGCAGCGTACAAATATGACCAAGTGTTTGTGTACGGGTATGATTTACGACCCTGCAAAGGTGTCCGCCCGCAAGGAAGCTGCAAAGTCGGCAGCAAAGAAGGAGGGCTGGTTCAGCCGATTGTTTGGTAAATAATTAAAATAAAGAGATATGAAAAAAGTTGTTTTGGCATATAGTGGAGGTCTCGATACCTCATTCTGTGTAAAGTATCTGAGCAAGGAGTTGGGTTATGAGGTGCACACAGCCCTCGCCAACACGGGCGGTTTCTCGGCCGAGGAGTTAAAGTCGGTTGAGGAGCGCGCCTATGCTTTGGGTGCCAAGTCGCACGTCAATCTTGACGTAACGGGCGACTACTACGGCAAGTGCATAAAGTATATGGTTATGGGTAATGTGTTGCGTAACAAGACCTATCCAATCTCGGTTAGCTCGGAGCGTACTTTCCAGGCACTGGCTATTGTAAACTACGCCAACTCAATCGGCGCCGATGCCATTGCACATGGCTCTACGGGTGCAGGTAACGACCAGGTGCGCTTTGACCTTACGTTTGAGGTATTTGCTCCACAGGTTGAGATTATCACCCCAACCCGCGATATGAAGCTTACTCGTGAGTACGAGATTAACTACCTCAAAGAGAATGGCTTTGAGGCCGACTTTACCAAGATGGAGTACTCTATCAACAAGGGCGTTTGGGGCACATCTGTCGGTGGTAAGGAGACTCTCTGCTCGGCTACCAACCTCCCCGACTCGGCTTATCCCTCGCAGCTGGCGAAGGAGGGCACCGAGTCTTTGGAGATTGAGTTCAAGAATGGCGAGGTTGTAGGCGTCAATGGCGAGGCTGTATGTGGCGTTGCCGCAATCAATAAGTTGGAGGCTATCGGCTCGGCGTGGGCTATCGGCCGTGACACACACGTTGGCGACACCATCGTAGGTATCAAGGGTCGTGTGGGCTTTGAGGCGGCAGCACCTATGCTCATCATCAAGGCGCACGAACTCTTGGAGAAGCATACGCTCACCAAGTGGCAGCAGTATTGGAAGGACCAGCTCGGAACGTGGTATGGTATGTTTATGCACGAGGCGATGTACTCGGAGCCCGTTATGCGCGACATAGAGAAGTTCTTGGAGAACAGCCAGCGCAATGTGTCGGGCAAGGTGTTTATCACCCTGCGCCCCTACACCTTCACGTTGGTTGGTATCGAGTCGGCTCACGACCTGATGAATGCCAAGTTTGCCGAGTATGGCGAGATGAACAATGCGTGGACGGCAGACGATGTTAAGGGCTTTACCAAGATTACCTCAATGCCTTTGAAGATATATCACGCAGTAAATCCCGACGAAGAGTAAAAGTTTGTTCAAAAGGTAATTTCTGCGTTACGCTTACTCTGAAAATCCTCATTTACGCAAAGTAAACTGCGGTTTTCAGGTTTCGCAAGCCTTGAAATTCCTCTTTTTAGCAAACTTTATAGACAAAAAAGAAAAATAATGATTAGAGTAGCAATCGCAGGAGGAGCAGGTTACACGGCAGGCGAGCTTATTCGCCTGCTTGTTAATCACCCCTTCGCAGAGTTAAAATATATTCAGAGTGGCTCACACGATGGCGAGCCTGTCAGTTCGGTGCACACAGACCTTATTTACAGCGACCTCAGGTTCTCGGCGATAGATTTCGGGGATATCGACGTGCTGTTTATATGTATGGGCCACGGTAACTCGGCCAAGTTCCTGGCGGAGAACCCCGTGCCACAGAGTGTCAAGATTATCGACCTGAGCAACGACTTCCGCTTGAAGGCCGATGCGGGCGAGTTTGTGTATGGGGCTCCCGAACTTAACCGTGACAAGATTAAGGGCTGCCGCTGTGTCGCCAACCCTGGTTGCTTTGCCACCTCCATCAACCTGGCTCTTATGCCATTGGCTGCGGCAGGTATCTTGCCCGAGGAGGTTACCATCACGGGCATCACAGGCTCTACGGGTGCGGGTCAGAAGCCTACGCCGGATACGCATTTCAGCTCTCGCAATGCCAACCTCTCGAACTACAAGGTCTTTACCCATCAGCATCTGGGCGAGATAGGCGAGACTGTTGTGGCTGCGGGCGGTAGCGCATCTGCTGACATTGCATTCGTGCCTATCCGTGGTTGTCACGCACGAGGCATTATGAGCGATGTTGTGGTGCGTGTAGATGAGGAACTGGATAAGATTGTGGAGATTTTCAAGTCTTACTACGCTGCGCATCCGTTTGTGGTAGTGAGTGACAAGCCCGTTTATATGAAGCAGGTGGTGAATACCAACTATTGCTTCCTCTCGTTGCAGAAGGGGGGGCGCAAACTCTTGATTACCTCTGTTGTTGATAACCTCTTGAAGGGTGCGTCGGGTCAGGCTGTGCAGAATATGAACCTGATGTTCGGCCTTGACGAGATGGAGGGTCTGCGACTGAAAGCATCGTATTTTTAATTGGATTACAATGGAACTTTTTGATGTATATTCTCTGCTCGATATGGAGCCTGTGAAGGCGTCGGGCGCATACCTCTGGGATAAGGAGGGTGTTGAGTACCTCGACTTTTATGGTGGTCACGCCGTAATCTCGATAGGTCACACCCATCCCCACTATGTTGAGAAGATTACCGACCAGCTATCGAAGATAGGCTTCTACTCAAATGCCGTCATAAACTCGTTGCAGACAGAGCTGGCGCATAAGCTGGGCGAGTTGTCGGGCTATGACGATTACTCTCTTTTTATGTGTAACAGTGGCGCCGAGGCTAACGAGAATGCCTTGAAGCTGGCGTCGTTCACAACGGGCAGGGAGCGTATATTGGCTATGAAGGCAGCTTTTCACGGCCGTACAAGTATGGCTGTGGCTGTTACCGACAATCCCAAGATTCAGGCTCCCGTGAATGTGACCGACAAGGTGTCGTTTGTTGCGTTTAATGATGCGGAGGCTCTGCGTCAGGAACTCTCTTCGGGTGAGTATGCCGCAGTTATCATCGAGCCTATTCAGGGTGTAGGTGGCATTCAGGTTGCGTCGGACGAGTTCTTGAAGGCGGCGCGTGAAGAGTGCGATAAGTCGGGTACGCTGCTCATTATAGACGAGATTCAGGCGGGCTATGGCCGTAGCGGAGAGTTCTTTGCGCACCAGTGGTCGGGCATTAAGGCCGACATCATTACTCTGGCAAAGGGCATAGCAAACGGTTTCCCCGTGGGCGCTGTGATGATTTCGCCTGACGTGCCAGCCAGGAAGGGTATGCTGGGCACAACCTTTGGCGGCAGTCACCTGGCTTGTGCGGCAGCCATCGCCGTTGCCGATGTCGTAAAGGCCGAGGGTCTGGTCGAGAATGCCCGCAAGATGGGCGAGAAGATTATAGAAGGCATCAAGGGCGTCAGCGGAATAAAGGATATTCGCGGTCGTGGACTGATGATAGGCATAGATTTGAGTGTGCCTCAGGCAGCATTCAGAAAGGTGTTGCGCGAGAAGCACCATATTATGACGGGTCTGAGTGGTGAATATACTCTGCGTCTGTTGCCGCCTCTGATGATTGGCGAACGGGAGGTAGAGCGTTTTGTCACAGCATTTAAGGCTACGGCAGCCGAGATGGGTATGTAAATAGTTCAGAGATGAAGATAAAGGTAATTAAAATCGGTGGTAAGCTGATTGAAAATAGCGATGTCCTCGCTTCGCTCTGTGACAACTTAGCCTCGCTCGGCGAGGCGTGTGTCTTGGTACACGGAGGTGGTGTTATGGGCTCACAACTTGCCACCAAGTTAGGCGTGGAGGTTAAGATGCACGAGGGGCGTCGCATAACCGATGCCGCCACACTCGATATAGCCGTTATGGCGTATGCGGGTCTGGCGAATAAGCGTGTGGTGTCGGCTTTGCAGGCACGCGGTGTCAATGCTTGTGGCTTGTCGGGTTGCGATATGGCAGTTGTTAAGTCACACCGCCGCCCTGTGAAGAATATAGATTGGGGCTTTGTGGGCGATGTCGATGCGGTCAATGCCGATGTACTGGCTATGCTGCTTGACAATGGCGTTATACCCGTGGTGTCGCCAATTACGTTTGCCCCTACGGGCGAACTGCTCAACACCAATGCCGATAGTGTGGCTTCGGCCGTAGCTACGGGCTTGGCTGCAAGGTATGAGGTGGAGCTGGTCTTTACGTTGGACAAGCCTGGTGTGCTGCTTGATGTTAATGACGACAGTTCGCTGATTGAGACCATAACCCCTGCGCTGTATGCCGAGTTGCGAGAGCAGGAGAAGATACATTCGGGGATGATTCCCAAGATTGACAATGCCTATAAGACCATCGAGGCGGGCGTGAAGAAGGTGCGTATCACCTCGCCGGAGAGCCTTACGGGTGGCACGGTTGTAATAAAGACATTATGAATTCAACACAAGCCATAGAGCTGCTTATGCGGCTTATTGCTACTCCTTCCGTAAGCCGAGAGGAGGGGCAGGCTGCCGACATTATGGAGGCTGAGTTGTCGAAGTGGGGCTTTACGCCAAAGCGCAAGGGTAATAATGTGTGGGCTGTGGCGGCAGAGTATGATGCTCAGAAGCCAACCATTCTGCTTGATGCTCACCTTGACACCGTGAAGCCCAATGCGCAGTGGACGCGTGACCCCTTCACTCCGCAAGTAGAGCAGGGTCGTCTGTATGGCTTGGGTAGTAATGATACGGGTGGCAATGTAGTGGCAATGCTTGCCGCGTTTGTGCGCCTGTCGCATACCGAGCAGCCCTACAACCTTATTTTCCTGGCCTCAGCCGAGGAGGAGGTTACGGGCATAGGAGGTGTGCGCTCGGTGCTTGGCGAGCTTGGTCATATAGACTTCGCCATCGTTGGCGAGCCTACTCTTTTGCAGCCCGCAGTTGCGGAGCGAGGCTTGATGGTTTTGGATTGCGTGGCACACGGTGTTGCGGGTCACGCAGCACGCGAGGAGGGTGTAAATGCTTTATACAAGGCGTTGAAGGACGTAGAGTGGTTCCGCACCCATCGTTTTGAGCGAGAGTCTGAGTTACTCGGTCAGGTGAAGATGACCGTCACGGGCATAGAGGCGGGCACGCAGCATAATGTGATTCCTGCCGAGTGCAGGTTTATGGTCGATGTAAGGGTTAATGAGTGCTACACAAATGAGGAGCTCCTGGAGGAGATTAGGCGCAATGTGGAGTGTGATGTTACACCTCGCTCGACGCATCTTAACTCGTCAGCTGTCGCCCTCACGCACCCTGCTGTGGAGCGTCTGGTGGCAATGGGTAGAAAGCCTTTCGGGTCACCTACGATGTCCAATCAGGCGGTGATGCCCTTCACGACGCTTAAATTGGGTGCAGGAGATAGTGCCCGCTCGCATACGGCAGATGAATATATCCTTCTGCAAGAGGTGGAGGATGCTATTGAATTATATTACAACCTGTTGGATGATTTGAAAATTGAAAAACAATAATATATGAAACTTTGGGATAAGGGCTATTCGACCGACTCTTTTGTTGAGGAGTTTACAGTGGGTCGTGACCGCGAACTTGATTTGTTTTTGGCCGAGGCTGATGTGCTGGGTAATATGGCCCATATGCGTATGCTGGGCTCTATCGGCCTGCTCTCACAGCAGGATTGCGAGGCTTTGGAGCAGGGCTTGAAGAGGATATATAAGCAGGTGCAGGCAGGTGAGTTCTCCATTGAGGAGGGCGTTGAGGATGTGCACTCGCAGGTGGAGTTTATGCTTACTGAGATGTGTGGCGATGCGGGCAAGCGCATACATACGGGCCGCTCGCGTAACGACCAGGTTATGGTCGATATAAAACTATTTTCGCGCAGCGCCATCATCGCCTTGCAGAAGAGTGTCGAGGAGCTGTTCTCTACGTTGCTTGCCAAGGCCGAGGAGTATAAGGATGTGCTTATGCCGGGCTATACGCATCAGCAGGTGGCTATGCCCTCGTCATTTGGCATGTGGCTCAGTGCCTATGCCGAGGCGTTGGCAGACGATATGCATATGCTTAATGCAGCCTATAAGCTTGTAAACACCAACCCTCTGGGCTCGGGTGCAGGCTATGGCTCGTCGGTGCCTCTTAACCGCACGATGACAACACGTCTGCTCGGGTTTGATGACCTGGCATATAACTCTATGTATGCTCAGATGCAGCGAGGCAAGACCGAGCGCGTAGTGCTCACAGCCATAGCAGCCATAGCCGCTACGGTGGGTCGTCTGGCGCAGGATGTATGCCTTTATTCGTGCGCAAACTTTGGCTTTGTGAAGCTGCCCGATGCCTTTACCACAGGGTCGAGCATTATGCCTCACAAGAAGAACCCCGACATCTTCGAGCTTACGCGTGCCAAGTGTAACCGTATGCAGGCTCTGCCTATGGAGGTTACGCTGGTGGCTACAAACCTCCCATCGGGATACTTCCGCGATATGCAACTCACCAAAGAGATTTATGTTCCTGCATTTAAGGAGATTACAGATGTGGTGCGTATGGCAAAGGCCGGCATTGAGCAGATGTGGATAAACCGCGATATTCTCTCGAATGACATCTATAAATACCTCTTTACCGTTGAGGATGTGAACGATGCTGTGGCGCAGGGCGTTCCTTTCCGTGATGCTTACCGTGAGGTGGGTATGCGTGTGCAGAATGGCACCTACGAGCACGATGGTCGCGAACTGCACCATACGCACGAGGGCAGCATCGGCAACCTCTGTCTGGAAAATATCCGTGCGAAGTTCGAGCGTAATATAATCGATTACTCAGCCGCCCTGGCAGCCGAGCAGGCGTTGATGCAGTAGGATGACGGAGTTCGGTCTCATAGAGTATGTGGCAACGCTTTTTCGGGGCGTAAATCATCACCAGTGGGAGGCCATTGGCGATGATTGCACTGTGCTGCCCATAGGTGGTGGTGAGGTGATAGTCATTACGACCGATATGTTGCAGGAGGATGTGCATTTTCTGCGTGCCGCGACCTCTGCTCGTGAGTTGGGACGTAAGTCGCTTGCCGTGAATCTTAGCGATGTGGCAGCTATGGGCGTAAAGCCTGTGGCTACATTGCTTTCGGTGGCATTGCCCGCCGAGTGCCGAGATGAGTGGGCGAAGGAGTTTTTGGTGGGCTTCCACTCTCTGGCTGCGGAGTATGACGTAGCACTGGTTGGAGGCGACACCACATCGTCAAAGGATGGCGTGTCGATAAATGTTGTGGCGATAGGTCGTGGTAAGGCGGAGTGTGTGAAGCGTCGCTCGGCAGCAAAGGAGGGAGATATTATATATGTAGGTGGAGAGTTGGGTGCATCGGCCCTGGGTCTGAGAGATATATTGCAGGGCGAGGTCAATTCTGATTATGCTGCCGTGCATCGTAACCCACAACCACAGGTGGAGTTGGGTGGGTGGCTCGGCTCGCGAGGTGAGGTAAATGCAATGATGGACCTTTCTGATGGCCTGGCCTCCGACTTATGCCATATATTAAAGCAGTCGGGCTGCGGAGCCCGCATAGATGTTGATGCTCTCCCCGCCGCAGAGGGAGATGCTCAGGCTGCGGTGTGTGGGGGTGAAGATTATAAACTGCTCTTTACGGTCTGCGGCGCTCAGGCGAACTCTTTTGAGAAGGCATACCGCCTGAGGTTTGGCTGCGTGCCATATCGTGTGGGTCAGGTTGTAGCCTCTGCCGAGCCTGTGATATGCTGGTTAAAGCAGGGCAGGGAGATAGAGCCTGAGTGGCAGGGCTTTTCACACTTTTAACTTCGGAAAATCTTTGTTAGAAACCCTTTGGCGATGGACTTTGCTTCGCCAAATGCCTCCATACGGGTTATGCAGGCAAGGGTGGCGTATGTCGCAATGCCCGTTGCAATCTTGGCTGTAAATCGCACGGCTGTTGATTTGTCTGCCATCCACCCGCCGACATATTCGGTGGCTGCAAACATCACAGCCGTCAGGGCTATGACAGGTAGCAGGGTGCGTAACAGAGACTTAAATTTAAGGTGCGAGAAGCGTAGCGAAGCACCTACATTCAGCATCATCTCGCACGCCGAGGCGATGACCATACCCCAGCCGATAGCCTTGACACTGATGGGGATGGTTATGGCGAGGATGATGGTCATAATCACCTTCTTGATAATCTCCAACCTGAGAATTACGGCTCCGTTGCTGCGTACCTTCAATACATTGTAAGCAATAGCCGAAATGGGGTAGAAGATACCTATGAGCGACATAATCTGAAAGTAGGGTATGGTGCCGTGCCACTGCGGTTTAAGCAGCAGAACGAACATCTCGGGGGCGATGGCCACAAGTCCCAGCATCAGCGGAAACATCAGAAAGGCCGTAAGCATAACGATACGGCGATAGCCTTCATCGAATTTGGTGTCGTTGTCGCTAATCTTTGCCAAGGCGGGGAAGGTTACGCTCTGCACAGACTGCATAGTGGCATTTACGGGCATATCTTTGAGCTTCTGCGCCTGATTATAATATCCAAGCATATCGGCGGAGTAGATTTTGCCTATAAAGAGTTGGGCTATGTTGTTGTATAGTGCCGTGATGAAGTCGGTGAGAATGAGTCGTATGCTGTAAGGTGCCATTGCTCGGAGTGTGCCGCGCTCCACCGAGCCCGAAGGTCGCCACGCACTCTTGCTCCACAGCAAAACAGCTTTTATTGCCATCATACTGACTCTCTGCCCCACCAAACTCCAAATGCCACAATCCGCCACTGCCATTGCAATAGCGATGATGCCGCTTAAAAGTGACGATAGGAATACTATGGTCGATAGCGTGGCGAAGCGAAACTCCCTGACCATTATGGAGTTTTGAATTACGCATAACGCATTTAAGGGCAGTATCAGGTATAGGAACGGAGCAACCTTGCGCAGCAGTTCCCAACCGTAATAGCTGGCAACCAGAGGTGCCGAGGCAGTGAGAAGGGCATATAGGATGAGTGAGGTTGCGATGTTAAATCGAAAGACAGCCTTGAAGTCCGATGCCGTAGGCTCGGCCTTGCGTATGAGCATCTGCGAGAAGCCGCTGTCGATAAATACCTGCGACAGGGTGCAGAATACCGTCAAGACAGCAATGATGCCTAAGTCGTTGGGCATAATGCGATTGGCGACGATGATGCTCACAACGGCTTGAAGTAGTGTGGAGCCAACCTTCTCGGCTATGTTCCACGCTACGCCCGAAGCAACACTCTCGCTTAAATCCTGTCCCTTGCCCATCGGAAGTTATGTTAGCCTAACAATGCCTCTATGCCAAGACGGTAAGAGTCCAGTCCGAAGCCCATTATAGAGCCCTTGGCTACGGGAGCAAGCATAGATATATGGCGGAACTCCTCGCGTGCCAGGATAGATGATATATGCACCTCGACAACAGGTGTCGATACGGCCGAAATAGCATCGCGCAACGCAACAGAAGAGTGGGTGTAGCCACCGGCATTAAATACGATGCCGTCATAGCGGCCTACGCTGCCGTGTATGGCGTTGATAAGCTCGCCCTCGATGTTTGATTGCAGGTAGTCGAGCTCTGCGCTTTCGGCATAGCGCTTGGAGAGCAAGGCTGTGTACTCTTCAAACGTGGTCGTGCCGTAGATATTCACATCACGCTTGCCTTGCAAATTAAGGTTGGGTCCGTTTAAGATTAAAATTTTCTTCATCTTTAATAAGGTTTAGACTCGGTCTGGCCATTGAGCAGTCGCAGAGCATTCATAGCAAGTGATTGAAGCTCGTTCTCGCCGGCATAGATTGCTATCGGAGCCAGGAAACGACACGACTCGGAGATAGCGTCGGTGATATATTTGCTGTGGGCGATGCCTCCCGTGAGGATGATGGCGTCAATGTCACCACGCAGCACGGCGGCCATCTGACCGATGTTCTTTATTATGCCATAGACCATAAGGTCGATAGCCTGCTTCGCCTCGCCATTGCCCGCGAGTGCATCCTCAACAAGTTCCTTGACGGAATTCTTGCCCGTGAGCGACACCAGACCACCCTTGCCCGAAAGCAGGGCTCGGACTTGCTTATGGGTATATTTGCCCGAGAAACATAAATCAACCAATTCGCCCGCAGGTACGGAGCCTGCACGCTCGGGTGCCACGGGACCCTCACCATCGAGGGCATTGTTGCAATCCACTACGCGTCCTTTGCGGTGCGCAGCAACCGAGACACCTCCGCCCATATGCACAACGATAAGGTTCAAATCCTCATAGCGGCAGTCAATATCCGAAGCATAGAGGCGTGCCGTGGCCTTCTGATTCAGGGCGTGAAAGATAGAACGGCGGCGAATCTCTTTTATGCCTGTGAGTTTTGCTACCTCGTCACGCTCATCCACCACAATAGGGTCGGCAATGTAGGCTTTGATGCCTAAACTATGGGCAATGCTAAGGGCTATGATGGCACTTAAATTAGAGGCGTGCTGAGGTGTGCAGTGACGTAGCTCGTCACACATAGACTCCGAGACCTCGTAAATGCCGCTCTCGACAGGTCGCAAAAGCCCCCCTCGGCCTATGATGGTCGAGAGGGTTGCGAGGTCAATATTATGCTCCTCAAGAGTATCGAGGATGAGCTCTTTGCGCCAGAGGAGTTGCTCCTCGGTGGTGGCAAAGCGGGCGACATCCTCGGCCGAATGAGTAAGGGTAAGTTCCATATATGCCTTGTCGTCGTGATACACGGCAATCTTGGTAGATGTAGAGCCCGTGTTTATGGCGAGTATGGCAAAGCGATATTGCTCCAAGCGATGGCAATCATCGCCTTCGTTCCAACCAAAGGTTGGGCAGGAAGAGAACTTGTTACTCATTGGCAGGAGTATATTTGTTTAATCTCTCTTTTGTTATTTTGCAGCCAAGCAAGCCAGAGCGATAGAGTACTTCTTGCTCAGGGCAGAGTCGCCGCGTGAGGTCAGGACACAAGGAACCTTGGCACCCTTAACGATAGCAGCCAGCTCACCACCGCCGATGTGTGTCGAAGCCTTGAAGAATACGTTACCTGACTCGATGTTGGGGAAGAGCAAGCAATCAGCATCGCCCGCAACAGCTGAGCCCTTAACCTTCTTATGCTCGGCAACCTCCTTGTAAAGAGCTACGTCGAGTGAGAGCGGTCCATCAACAATTACATTGCCCAGCTGACCGCGGTCGCCCATCTTTGCCAGAATAGCACATTCGAGGTTTGAAGGCACGGTAGGCAGCACCTGCTCGGTAGCAGATATGCAGGCAATCTTTGGAGTTGCAATGCCCAGCAACTTGGCAGTCTCGGCAAGGAAGCCAATCTGCTTCTGCTTCTGCTTGAAGTCGGGAGCAGGGATGATGGCTACGTCAGAGATTGTGAGGAGCTTGTGGTACCCTGGCAACTCGACAATGGCAACGTGTGTAAGCACGCCCTTTGGAGGGAACAGACCTGCCTCCTTGTTCAGAATGCCGCGCATATACTTGTCGGTAGATACCAGACCCTTCATCAGTACGTCGGCATCGCCGGCAGCTACCGATGCAACGGCCAGGCGTACGCAGTTGGCGTCGTTGGGCTCGTTTACGATGTTGAAGATATTTGGGTCGATATTCAGCTCCTGGCAAGTAGCCTCAATGGTGGCCTTATCGCCGTAGAGGGTAGCCTCTACCAAGCCCTCTTTCCAAGCGTTGTAGACAGCCTCGATAGTGTGAGAGTCCTGTCCATAGGCAACAGCCAGACGCTTCTTACCGCGAGCAACAGCTGCTGCAACAATTTCGTTCAAACGTGTAATCATCTCAGTATAAATTTTATTGTGTTACAAACTCTTTACAATGTTAAATGTGTCGGTGGCAATAACCAGCTCCTCGTTAGTTGCAATGGCCGCAACCTTAACCTTTGACGCAGGGGTTGAGAGTATGGCATTGGTGCCGTGAGTTGCGGCATTTATGCTCTCATCAATTTCAATGCCCATAAAGCCCATATCCTTGCAAACATAGCTTCTCAGGGCAGAAGAGTTTTCACCTACGCCGCCTGTGAAGATAATCAAGTCAACACCGCCCATCTCGGCTGCATACTCTCCCACGAATTTCTTTACGCGGTTGTAGTACATATCGCGTGCTACGATAGCCCTCTCGTTGCCGGCATTGTATGCGGCGTCAATGTCGCGCATATCGCTTGATATGCCCGTAAGACCAAACACGCCCGACTTCTTGTTCATCATAGAGTTGAGCTCGGCATAACTCATACCCTCTCTCTCGCCGATATATGTGATGGCGCTTGCATCAATGCTTCCGCAACGGGTACCCATCACCAGTCCGTCGAGTGGCGAGAAACCCATAGAAGTGTCGAATGACTTGCCGTTAAGCACCGCAGTAATTGAGCCTCCGTTGCCGATGTGGCAAGTGATAATCTTTGAGTTGTTGATATCCAGACCTGCCAGCTCAGCGCCTATCTTGGCTACATACTTGTGGCTGGTGCCGTGAAAACCGTACTTGCGGACGCGGTACTTGTCGTAGTACTCCGTAGGAATGGCATACATATAGTTGATGGCAGGGATTGTCTGGTGGAATGATGTGTCGAACACGGCCACCTGAGGAACGCCCGGCAGCACCTTCTCGATAGAGAGGATACCCTCCAAATTGGCAGGGTTGTGCAGAGGTGCAATCTCGAATAGTGAGCGGATGTCCGCCTTTGCCTGCTCATCAACCAAAGCACTTGACGAGAACAACTCGCCACCGTGAGCCACACGATGACCTACGGCCTTGACCTCAGTAAGGTCGGCAATCACGCCGTGCTTGGCGTCTGTAAGGGCACCGAGCACAAGGCTGATACCTGTTGTGTGGTCGGGAATAGGCTGCTTAACCTCGAAGTTGTCCTTGCCTACGGGCTTGTGCGTAAGGATGCCCTCGGGTAAACCGATACGCTCAACCAGACCCTTAGCCAGCAAGGTATTGTTGTTGTCATCGATGTCAATCACCTGATACTTGATTGACGAAGAACCGCAATTAAGAACTAATACAATCATAATCTTTTTGTTATTTTAATTTTGTATAATCATCGTCACCTTACCTCACAGCAACGCCTCGCCTTGTGGGGCGAGTTGTCGGGAGATTGGGGTTGTCCAACAAGTTTTTGAAGGACAAACTCTTTTTCTTGAATTTGTATAACAAGAGCTGTTTTGAAGCTGCCCGCAGGCTGAAAAAGCGCAGTTTACTCGGCGTAAATGAGCATTTTTCAGACAAGGCAGATGCCAAAAGAGCCTTGTTAGACAGATTCATTTGCACAAACAAAGGTAGTAAATAAAGTGCGAATAAACGAAAAGTGAGGTAAAAAAAGAACTTTTCACCCCACTTTTTGTATGAAATAGGCTCTTTTGTCTGATTTTAGCCCTGTTTAAGCGTTGTATTTGTATCCTACCCCCTTAATTGTTACGATATGCTCCTCGCCGATTTTCTGTCTTAGCTTGCGGATGTGCACATCTATTGTTCTGTCGCCCACAATGACATTGCTGCCCCAGACCTTGGCATAAATCTCGTCACGCGTAAAGAGCTTACCGGGCTCGGAGTGGAGTAGTTGCAGCAGCGAGAACTCCTTGCGGGGGAGTACAATGGTCTTGTCGCCACACTTTACCTGGTAGTGCTCTACGTCTATCTCCAAAGCATTGCTTGCGGGCTCCTCAATCGAAGGTATGCGTTTTAGAATGGCCTGTACGCGGCTGCGCAGGATATTCATCTTTATAGGCTTGTTGATGTAGTCGTCCGCACCGGCATTGTAGCCTTGCAACTGTGTCTCCTCGGTGCCTACGGCCGAGAGGAATACCACCATTACATTTTTCAGCACAGGCGAGCGGCGTATGGCTTTGCAGGTCTCAATACCATCGAGTACGGGCATCATCATATCAAGCAGTATCAGATGTGGTTTTACCTCCAATGCCACCTGTAATCCGTCGGCTCCGTTTGCAGCTGTGAATACTTCGTAGCCGTCGCGTGTGAGGTTGTATTTCACAAATTCCAAAATGTCGACCTCGTCATCTATAAGCAATATTCTGTATCCCATAGTCTGAAATTTTCACAAATGTAGCAAAAAACTTGGTAAAAAAACGAATAACAAAGAGATAATTTGTTTATATTTGCACATCTGTATGTTATAAGTCTGTGTAACATACTCAAAATAAGTGAATGTGATGACTACTGAGAATTCTTTACTATCGGCTCAGGTGGAGCCTGTCGGCGGTGCCGATGATGCGAAAAATGTAACTGCTGAGCAGCTTCAAGAGTGTGAGGCTGCAACCCAACGTGATGAAGTAGAGTCTGATAGCCCCGAGCAGATGGCTGATTTCTCTGAGGAGGATGCGGCCTTGGATGCTGAGAAGGCTGGGTTGGCAATCGGTGAGGAGACTGTCGAGGAGCTCTCGGCGGCGGAGGTCGATAAAGACGACCTTAGCGGCAAGAGCAAGCAGGAACTCGTGGAAAAGTTTGCTGCTATGCTTGAAGAGGAGCCTGTGCAGACTCTGCGCAAGAGTGTTGAGGCGATAAAGATTGCCTTCTATAAGCTGCATCGTGCCGAGGTGGATGCGGCACGCAAGGCTTTTGAGGCTACGGCAGCCGAGGGCGAGGAGTTTCAGGTGGCGGTGGATGCCGCCGAGGTGCGCTTGAAGGATTTGTTTAAGGTGTACCGCACTCGTCGTGACGAGTACATCGCCAACCTTGACAGCATCAAGGAGGAGAATCTCAAAATAAAACTTGAAATCATAGAGGAACTCAAAGAGTTGGTGAACTCTGACGAGACACTTAACAATACATTCACGAAGTTCCGTGAGTTGCAGCAACGCTGGAAGGATACGGGCGTAGTGCCACAGCCAAAGGTGAAGGATTTGTGGGAGACCTACAATCTGCACGTCGAGAACTTCTACAACTTCATCAAGATAAACAAGGAGCTGCGCGACCTTGACTTGAAGAAGAACTACGAGCAGAAGTTGCAACTTTGCGAGCAGGCCGAGGCGCTGATTACCGAGCCCTCTATTGTCGAGGCATTCCATAAGTTGCAGAAGCTGCACGACGAGTGGCGAGAGACGGGCCCCGTGGCTAATGAGTATAAGGAGGCTTTGTGGGAGCGTTTCAAGGCTGCTTCAAGTCGTATAAACAAGCAGCATCAGGAGTATTTCGACGCAATCAAGCAGGAACAGTTGAAGAATCTGGAACTTAAAACCGAGCTATGTGCAAAGACTGAGGCGTTGGTTGAGCAACCATTCTCATCGCGTAAGGAGTGGAACAAGGCCAGCGAGCAGCTTATCGAGATTCAGAAGATGTGGCGCGCAATAGGCTTCGCACCAAAGAAGGATAACACACGCATTTATGAGCGTTTCCGCGCTGCGTGCGACGGCTTCTTTGAGGCTAAGCGTAAGTTCTATGAGGGCGTAAAGGATGAGATGGAGCATAACCTGCAACTCAAACAGGAGTTGTGCGAGGCTGCCGAGGCGTTGCAGGAGAGCGAAGATTGGAAGCACGCTACCGATGAACTTATTGCCTTGCAGGCTAAGTGGAAGCAGACGGGTGCTGTGTCACGCCGTTATGCAGACCAGGTGTGGAAGCGATTCCGTGCGGCGTGCGATAGGTTCTTCGAGCGCAAGGCTCAGCACTTCTCTTCTATTGAGGGCGAGCACGAGCAGAACCTGCAAAAGAAGCTGGCCCTTATCGAGCAGATGCACGCTGCCGACATCAAGGAGGGTGGCTACGACCTTATCAAGGAGTTCCAGCGTCGTTGGAGCGAGATAGGCTACGTGCCCATCAAGCAGAAGGATGCCGTGCAGAAGAAGTATAAGGAGGCTGTGGATGCTATGTTCTCTGTGTTGCGAGGTACGGAGCGTGACCGCTCGATGAGTCGCTTCAAGGAGCGTTTGCAGGGTATGAAGTCTTCGGCGGATAAGCGTATGCGTTCCGAGCGCGAGAGATTGTACAATAAGGTGCGTCAGTTGGAGCAGGATATAGCTCTGTTGGAGAATAATATCGGGTTCTTCTCAAAGTCGAAGAATGCCGATGCAATGATAGCAGACGTGCGCGAGAAGATTGCCAAGGCAAGGCAGGAGTTGCGGCTCACAATCGAAAAGGTGCAGCTCATTGATAACTACGCCACCGAGCAGAAAAAGGAGTAGTTCCTGATTGGGAGAGTACGCAAGGTCGGACTCGCGGTGCCGACCGCGGGCCCGACCGTTGTGGTGAAATAGACGATAATAGAATAAAGATAAGTAATACATTTAATTTTCACAAGGTTATGAAATTAAGCAGACCAAAGTACATCTTCGTTACAGGAGGTGTGGCATCATCATTAGGAAAGGGTGTTATCTCAGCATCAGTGGCTCAACTGTTGCAGGCACGAGGCTACTCTGTGACAGTTCAGAAGTTCGACCCTTATATCAACGCTGACCCGGGTAAGCTGAACCCCTACGAGCACGGCGAGAGCTATGTTACCGAGGATGGTACGGAGTGCGACCTGGACTTGGGTCATTATGAGCGCTTTACCTCTATCACTACGACAAGCAACAACACCGTGACTACGGGTAAGATATACCAGAGCATCTTGGAGAAGGAGCGTCGTGGCGAGTATATGGGTAAGACCGTGCAGGTTATCCCTCACATCACCGATGAGATTAAGCGTCGTATACAGTTGCTGGGCGCAACAAAGAAGTATGACGTCATCATCTCGGAGATTGGCGGTACGGTGGGCGATATCGAGTCGTTGCCATATATTGAGTCTGTACGTCAGTTGCGTAATGAGCTGGGTTATCAGAACTCACTTCTGATTCACTTGGCGTGGGTGCCATATATGGCTGTTGCCAGCGAGCTTAAAACAAAGCCTACGCAGCACTCTGTGAAGGAGTTGCAGTCTGAGGGTGTGCAGCCCGACGTGTTGGTGTTGCGTGCCGAGCATCACCTGCCCGACGAGGTACGTCGCAAGGTGGCTCTGTTCTGCAACGTTACGCAGGATGCTGTTGTGGAGTCGGTTGATAAGCCAACAATCTACGAGGTGCCACTGAGTATGCGTGAGCAGCGCCTTGACGATGTTATCCTCCGCAAGCTGGGTATCTCGGATGAGGGCGAGCCCGATTTGTCGGTATGGAGAGAGTTTGTCGAGAAGGTTAAGAACCCCAAGAAGCGTGTCGAGGTTGCTCTGGTGGGTAAATATACCGAGCTCCCCGATGCTTACAAGTCTATCAACGAGTCGTTTATTCACGCAGGTGCTGCCAACCACAGCAAGGTTAAGGTGCAGTATGTCGCTGCTGAGAGCATCACACGCGAGAATGTGGCAGAGAAGTTGGGCGGTGTATCGGGTATCTTCGTTGCCCCTGGCTCAGGCAGCCGTGGCTTCGAGGGTAAGATTGAGGCTGTGCGCTATGCGCGTGAGAATAACATTCCGTTCTTTGGTGTGGCTCTGGGTATGGAGAGTGCTGTTGTTGAATTTGCACGCAATGTGCTGGGTATTAAGGGAGCACACTCTCGCGAGATGGACCCACAGACCAAGAACCCTGTTATCGATATTATGGAGGAGCAGAAGAAGGTTATGGCCAAGGATGGCACGATGCGCCTTGGAGGCTTCGCCTGCGCTTTGAAGAGCGGCTCAAAGAGTGCTTTGGCATACGGTAAGGAGTCTATTGTGGAGCGTCACCGTCACCGCTTTGAGTTTAACAGCAAGTACCTCGACCAGTTCGAGAAGGCGGGTATGATTGCCGTAGGTACTAACCCCGATACGGGTCTTGTTGAGGCTGTGGAGTTGAAGAACCACCCTTGGTTTGTGGGTGTGTTGTTCAACCCTGAGTATCACAGCACGGTAGCAACACCTGCTCCTTTGTTCGTAGCCTTTGTTGCTGCGGCATTGGAGTATCAGAAGAGTAAGAAGGCCACAGAGGAGGCTGCAAAGTAAACACGTTAAGGATTTAAGATGGATAAGAAAACAATAATAGGAGTTATCCTTATGTCGGCCATTTTTATCGGCTACATGATGTATAGCTCGAAGCAACAAACAGAATATAAACAATATATGGAGCAGGTGCAGGCTCAGGAGCAGGCACTTGCCGAGGCCGAGCAGGCGGTGCAGCCTGCCAGTGCAGAGCCCTCGGATAGTTCTGTGCTGACAGCTGCCGAGCAGGCTGAGGAGCGCGAAAGAAGCATCTTTGGCGAGCACCTGATGGCTGCCCGCAAGGGTGAGGAGCAGACCTTCACGATGAAGAATGACGTGCTGACGGTCGATTTCTCTACGCGCGGCGGAGTGATGAAGAAGGCGGTACTTGCCGACTACACCAAGTATGCACCCAAGGAGGAGCGCAATGAGCTGGTGTCGCTGTTTGACCCCGAGACAGCTGTGTTCGATATGGAGTTCTATGTTAAGAACGGCCTGAACAATGTCAAGGTAAACACTGCGGAGTACATCTTCGCCAGCGAGGGTGTGCGTCAGGAGGAGGGTCGTCAGGTGTTGCAGATGCGTCTTGAAGTAGGTGCGGGAGCATACGTTGTGTATGAGTATGTGCTCTACGATGAGAAGCAGCCTGCGCGCGATTACCTGCTCGACTTTAATGTTAAGTTCGAGAATCTCTCGCCCATTATGGCGCAGCAATCTACGCTGGGCTTGGTGTGGAGCAACCGCACATATCAGAATGAGCGCAGTTTCAAGAACGAGAATATGTACACTACACTCTCGTATCGTCTGCCCGGCGAGTCCGATGTTGAGGACCTGGGGATGAGCGAGGAGAGTAAGTCGAAGCAGGTGCAGAGCGATGTTAATTGGGTGGCATTCCGTCAGCAGTTCTTCTCGCAGACATTCATTGCTCACTCAAACTTTGCCTATGCCGATATGGGCTTTACAACCGAGCCTCAGGGTTCGGGCTTCGTGAAGCATTATACCTCGCGTATGGGTATGGACTACACGCCACAGACGACGGGGTATAACTTCTCAATCTACTGCGGCCCCAATAAGTATCCTATCCTGCAAGAGGTGGTAGATGCCAATGGCGAGAGTATCGCTATGGAGCGTCTTATTCCGCTGGGCGGCTGGATGGTAGGGTGGTTTAACCGCTGGATTGTGATTCCTGTGTTCGATTTTTTGAGCAAGTATATCGCAAGCTTCGGTATCATCATCCTTATCCTCACGGTGCTGGTTAAGTTGCTTATCTTCCCTCTTACCTATAAGAGCTACCTCTCAACGGCTAAGATGCGTGTCATCAAGCCTGAGATGGATGCTCTGAATGAGAAGTATCCTCGTCAGGAGGATGCTATGAAGAAGCAGCAGGAGATGATGAAGATTTACCAGAAAGCGGGTATCAGCCCTATGGGAGGCTGCCTGCCTATGCTTATACAGTTGCCTCTGCTGTGGGCTCTGTTCCGTTTCTTCCCCGTGAGTATCGAGTTGAGAGGCAAGTCGTTCCTGTGGGCCGACGACCTCTCGTCATACGACAGCATCCTCAACCTGCCATTCAACATACCGTTCTATGGCGACCACGTCAGTCTGTTCTGTCTGCTTATGTGCTTGACGATGATTGGCTTCTCGTATGTGAACTACCAGCAGAACTCGGCTGCGTCGGGTCAAATGGCGGGTATGAAGTTTATGATGGTATATATGATGCCCGCTATGATGCTCTTCTGGTTTAACGACTTCGCATCGGGCTTGTGCTACTACTATCTTGTGTCACAGGTCTTGACTATGGTTATTATGATGGGTATGCGCCGCTTTGTCGATGATGACAAGATACGTTACATCATGGAGCAAAACAAGCGCAAGGCAAAGAATAAGAAGAAGTCCAAATTCCAGCTTCGCTACGAGGAGCTTATGCGCCAGCAGGAGGAGTTGCAGCGCCAGCAGGCAAAGCGCAAGTAGTCTTGCTGATATATTTACAAAGAGCCCGAAACTTGATGGTTTCGGGCTCTTTGTTTGTGTATGTGTTGTACTTTATTCAAAGTCGTAACCGACAATTTTATCTGCATATTCGCTCCAACCATCGGCTGACTTATACGCCTCTACCGATTCTATTGGCACATATATATGAAGGTTCCAGTACCAGTCAATGCCGTAGAATATACTACTACCTACTGTTGGTGGTATTGCAGCTTTACAATAAACATGTGTCAATGATTCGCAGAACTCGAATGCTTCCGACTCAATCTCCGTAACACTACTAGGTATTGTAATGTTGACTAATTTCCTACAAAAACCAAATGCCCCATAAGGGATTTTAGTAAGACCTTCTGCAAGAAATACACTCTCTAAATTCTCACAACCGTAAAGAGAAAAACTTTCAGCGGTAGCAGGTATGTTAATTGTTTTTAAGCTTGCACAATAGTCTACTCTCACATCTATTACCTGATTTGGTATCGCCACCTTTGTTAAATTTGTGCAATCAGTAAAGCTACATTGAACTACACTTTCTGGCAATATAACCGAGCGCAAGTTTGTACATCCATCAAGATATACTGAATAAAGGCTTGTAAAATATTGCAACTCGTCAAATGAACGAATTTCTGTATTATCTCTGATTTCATCTCCAATATGCCAAACATTCTTCGCCTCGTCGTAAGATATCTCTCCATCTCCATCTGTGTCCCAATTTGCTACACAAATAGATTTTACAGCGTGGTCTGCAAAATTTATAATATCACTGCCAAAAATATGTTCACGTTGGGGTTTGCTCAGAACAATTGAACTTCCATCAGACAAAAAACAAGTAACTGTGCTTGCCGTTTCAAAGATGCCAATAAATACCCCATCCTTACCATCCTTACCGATGTAACCATCTTGTCCATCTTCACCCGTTGCCTTACCAAGTTTAGTCCAAGTTGCGCCGTTATCGTATGAGATATACCAATAGTCATTCTCGATTTTGAGTTGTGGGGTAATAGCATCCTTGCCGTCGGCTCCATCCTTTCCATCAGTACCATCCACGCCATCTTTGCCATCTTGACCGTCTTTTCCATCAGTACCGTTCACGCCATCTTTACCATCCTCGCCAACAGCTTTTATCTTATTGCCGGCAGCATCAAGCATCCATTCGCCATCAAGAGTCCAATAATATACATTATCAGTATCTTGTTTAACGCCAATCTGAGGGGTATAGCCATCTATGCCATCCGCACCGTCCTTGCCGTCGGTTCCATCCTTGCCATGATAGATAGTGATAGGTTCTGATTTGCTGAAAGTGATGGTGTAGCCAATTGTTTCGCCATCTTTTGTAATAGGCGCAACGCCCGTAACATAGTCATTGTTTTGCAATGCAGTTACAATTGTTTGCAAGGATGAAATGTTGGTATTCATCTGCTTACACAACTCTTCGAGAGCAGAAATTCTCTGTTCGTGGTCCTTGATAGCCTGGTCGTGTTCATAGAGTTTGTCCCAAATCTTCGAATCATCGAAGGTCTCGCTACAAGACGAGAATAATACCCCGCAGAATAGGGTAATAATGAAAAATAGTTTTTTCATAATCTGAAAACTTGTGCCACTCGGCTCCTCAATGGTGGGTTAATATAAAAAAGAAAGTGTGGAGTCGATTTCGTTTATCTATGTGAAGGTTGTGGAAAGACCCAGCAGTAATAAACGATACAATACCCCACACCTGTAATATGCCATATATCGGTGTGGGTACACCAATAGCATATATACAAGAAATGAGTGTCGTTCGTTGTCCTACTGCTTTGAAAACTTCCACATTTTCACATAAGGACAAAAGCGAAAACACTTTCGTAAAATATGTCATATCGCGCAATGTAACTTGCGCGATGATACAAAATTAAGAAATTATTTTCAATTGAACAACACTCCGTGGGGTATTGCGCAGATATTATATAATAAAATTCGTCATTCCACATTTTTGCTCGCAGCAACCTTTGCAATTGTATCTGAGGGTGTAGGCAAAAATGATTGGAATCTACCTTTGTTTTAGGGTGATGGCAGGAGTGGGGGAAGGAAGAATAGACTGATGCACGCAGAGATTGCCACGTCGGAGTTCAACTCCTCCTCGCAATGACTTTTTTATAAGCGGTAGATCCCCATCGTCGGATGATAAATCATCCTCCGGGGGATGACATTTATGTATTCAATTTTGAATTCCCTTCGGATAGCAATTACTCCTCGCTACGGCACCTGGCGGCGTCGGCTTGGAGTTGCTGTTGCAGAGCGTCGATAGAAGAGAAACGCCTCTCGTCGCGTATCTTTTTGATGAGGTTTACTGTGATTGTCTGACCGTAGAGGTCGCCCTCGAAGCCGAAGATATGAGTTTCCAGCAGTCGGGTAGTGCCATCGACCGAGGGACGGAAGCCTACATTCGACATAGCCTTATAGGTTGTGCCATCAATATCCACCGTCGAGAAATATACTCCGTTGTCGATACCCTCAATGTCGCGAGCGTCTATATTAGCCGTTGGGAAACCCATCTTGCGCCCCAACTGCGCTCCGTGAATAACTACACCCGTGATTGTCATCCTACAAAGAGTTTAGATATTGTGCGTTAGTTTCTGCACCAGCGAGAACTGTGAGAAGAACTCCTTGGCAAGGACTCGGAGCACGGTGTATGAAGGTATGGCGAGCAACATACCCACGATGCCTGCCATATATCCTGCGATGAGGATAACAAGGAATACCTCCAACGGATGTGCCTTCACACGCTCGGAGTAGATGGTGGGTTGCAGAACGAAGTCGTCAATGCCCTTGATGCAGAACAACGTGCAGCCTATTACAAAGAATGAGTGTATGGCAGTCATACCCTCAAACGGAGCTATGATACCTATGCACGCCGACATAATGCCACCCATAAGCGGACCTGCGTAGGGAATGACATTCATAACACCCATAATCAGACCTATGAGCAGGGCATTGTCTGTTCGCATACCCAGCAAAATCATCAACGTAGAGATGACGACCATAAGTATTACGCTCTCGGTGAGCAGTCCCGTGAAGTAGCGTGCCAGCAGATGGGAGATAGAGTCCAGGGCTCGTGTCACATTCTGTTGCAGACGTGCAGGGAAGAGGCTCGTTACCATAGTGTAGAACAGACCATCCTCTTTCAGGAAGAAGAAGGTGATGAATGCAATGGAGAATACTGATATAAGCATCGAGAGCGTGAAGCCGACGATGGATGTTACGGTGGTGTTCAGGGTGTTGTAATTAACCAGGTTCCTGAGTGAGCTAATAAGCGCATCGGAGAGCGAGAAGTGTGTCTCGGGGATGGCAAAGGTGTGACTCAGGTACTGCTGTGCGTGCGATATGGGCTCCTCAATAGATTGCAGCACGGACGAGAAGTCGAGCTGCGCAAACTCGTTTATCTTGTTGAAGATAAGCGGGAAGAAGAGCGAGAAGAACACCAAAAAGAGCGATGCAATGACAATAAGTGTTATGGTCGCCGCAGCCCAGCGGGGCATAGGCCACTTGCCGATATGCTTCTGCGAGAGCCAATTAACCAGGGGACGCCCCATAATGGCAAGCACCGCCGACACAAGTATATATATCACCACCGAACTGAAATACCATATAAGAAAAAGTATTCCGGCGGTGACGAACAACCCGACGCAGAAGCGTAGTATGTTTTGCGGTGTTAAAGCCATTGTGTTACTTAACTAAACGAACCAGAGGAGTCTGTGAGCCCATCACAGGGTCGCCAATCTCTACCAGCAGCTCGCTGTTCTTTGGTACCAATACATCAATTCTCGAACCGAACTTGATAAATCCGAAGACATCATTCTGATTTACCTTGTCGCCGACCTTGATATACGACACGATGCGTCGTGCTATAAGTCCTGCCACCTGACGGAACAGCACGCTCTTGCCGTTATCCATCTTTACGACAGTTGTCGTGCGCTCGTTCTCGGTCGATGACTTAGGATGCCAGGCAATGAGGAAGCGTCCGGGGTGGTACTTGAAGTACTCTACCTCACCCGACACGGGCAGCCAATTCATATGGATATTGGTAATAGACATAAAGATTGAAATCTGCAACATCTCCTGCTTCAGATACTCGTCCTCATAGACTACCTCCGTCACAACGACACGTCCGTCGCAGGGCGAGAAGACAAGGTCGTTGTCGTGTATCTTTACACGTCGGGGCTCGCGGAAGAAGGCGATGACAAAGAACCAGAAGGCAACAAGTATGACGGCACTTGTGATGAGCAGCCCCATACTGTCGTGATGACTCTGGAAGTAGTAGATAAGCAGCCACAGCACCAGGCATATAAGGCCCGATATGGCAATGATTCTGTATCCCTCTTTGTTGATTTTCATATAGTTTAGGTTTTAAGGTTTTCTAATATGCGGCGGTGATAATGCAAAGATAAATAAAGACAAATGGCAGCGAGAAGATAAGGGCATCGAAACGGTCCAGCCAGCCACCGTGGCCGGGGATGATGTTGCCCGAGTCCTTCACACCCACCGAGCGCTTGAAGAGTGACTCCACCAAGTCGCCAAACACTCCACTCAGAGATGCCACCAATGCCAGGCCCACCCATATAAAGGTGTTGCCGTCAAGCACAACGGCTGCCACATAACCCATGGACATAGCACCTAGCAGACCACCGAAGAAGCCTTCCCACGACTTCTTGGGCGATATGCGCTCAAAGAGGCGGTGCTTGCCCAGTGTGATGCCGAACAGGTAAGCAAAGACATCGTTAGCCCAGATGATGAAGATGTAGAATATGACAGTCCAGGGCTGCCACTCGCCTGATGATAGAAGCAATGGTATAAACGGAAGCATAGCCATTGGCAGTGCTACATATATCAAACCCATAAGTGTTACTCCGATGTTGGCAATGGGTGTCTCGCTCTTGGTGTATAGCTCACGGATAAACATCGCAGGCAGGAGTATAATTGCCAATGCAGCCAGAAGCAGAGCAACGGTGTACATCTCACTCGGTAACTCACCATATATCGACAACATCAGCGACACGGAGCAGGTGATGGCGATGACCGCCACCGACAAACCGATGATGTATTGAGGCTTGTAGCCCGCCGCCTGTGCCAGACGATAGAACTCCCACACGCCACCTACGGTGATAAGCATTATGAGCGCTCCAAAGCTGAGCTTTGAAAAGAGTATAGCCCCCAGCACAATGGCAAACATCACAACGCCGCTGATTGTGCGAACTATGAAATTGCGTAATTTATCCGACATAAAAGTAAGTTTGGTTAGTTGGCGACAGTCACGCCCTCGCCCTGAGGTGTGGCATTATCGCTTTGGGTATCTTCGCTATTGGGTTGCTGGCTCTGCGCCGCCTCACCCAGGATGGGCACAATATCTTCGGCGTAGATGGTCTCCTTCTCTAACAAAAGGTCTGCCAGCAGGTTAATCTTGTCGTTATGTTGCTCAATAATTGCGCGAGCACGGCTGTAAGCCTCTTCCAGAATGCGACGCACCTCGCTGTCGATGTCGATAGCGGTCTGCTCGCTGAAAGGCTTGGTGAAGGTGTCACGCGTGCCTGTTGAGTCGTAGTAGCTTAAAGGGCCTATTTTCTTGCTCATACCATAGAAGGCAACCATCGCATAGGTCATCTTCGTAGCGCGCTCCAAGTCACTCAGCGCACCTGCTCCCAAGGTGCCATAATTGACCTCCTCGGCAATGCGGCCTCCAAGTAAGCCCGCCAACTTGTCTTGCAACACAGCATCGGTGACGTGTACACGCTCCTCGTCGGGTACAGACCACGTTGCACCCAGACTATTGCCACGAGGGATAACCGTAACCTTCAACACAGGGTCACACTCTTTGAGCATCCACATAACCGTTGCGTGACCCGCCTCGTGTATGGCTGTGGCACGGCGCTCGGCCTGAGACATAGATTTGTTGCGCTTCTCCAACCCGCCCACAATGCGGTCTATGGCTGCCATAAAGTCCTCGCGCTGCACCGCCTTCTTGTTATTGCGAGCCGCAATCAGAGCTGCCTCGTTACATACGTTTGCGATGTCGGCACCAGAGAAGCCGGGAGTCTGCTTTGCCAGGAACTTGCGGTCGATGTTATCCTCTAACTTAATGTTGCGAAGGTGTACGTTGAAAATCTCCTCGCGCTCCTTTACATCGGGCAGACCTACCTCAATTTGGCGGTCGAAACGTCCTGCACGCATCAGCGCCTTATCCAATATGTCGGCACGGTTGGTAGCTGCCAGGACGATTACACCTGCATTGGTCTGGAAACCGTCCATCTCGGTAAGCATCTGGTTGAGGGTGTTCTCGCGCTCGTCGTTGCCCGAGAAACCGGCATTCTTGCCTCTGGCACGACCTATGGCGTCAATCTCATCAATAAAGACGATGCAGGGGGCCTTCTGCTTAGCCTGCTCGAAAAGGTCTCTCACGCGAGAGGCGCCCACACCCACAAACATCTCAACAAAATCGGAGCCCGAGATAGAGAGGAATGGTACATTAGCCTCGCCGGCAACAGCCTTGGCAAGCAGTGTCTTACCCGTTCCCGGAGGGCCTACAAGCAGTGCACCCTTGGGAATCTTGGCACCCAGCTCACGGTATTTGTCGGCCTTGCGCAGGAAATCCACAATCTCCATAATCTCGACCTTGGCCTCCTCCAAGCCTGCAACATCCTTGAATGTCACTCGCTTATCCTTATCCTCCTTGTTGAACTCCTGTGCGCGTGCCTTGCCTACGTTCATAATGCCTCCGCCGGCACCTCCGCCGCCACGCATCATACCGCGTATGAGGAATATCCATATGCCGATAAAGAATAACCAAGGCAAGATGTTGAGAATCATCTCTCCCCAGCTCTGGCTGTCGTTTATGTACTCAACACTCACGGGGTTGGACTCCAAGCCAGACTCGGCAACGGCCTCCTTAACGTCGCGGTCAAGAATATCTACCGACCCAATGGTGAATGTAAGTTGCTTGCCGTGCTCGGGGATATACTTAAAACGGTTGCCCTCCTCTGTGGACTGATAATGCTCGATGGCCTCATCTGTGAGGTATACCTCGGCTACATTTTTGTTTATAACCTTGATGCGCTTAACCTCGCCCTGACGAATCATCTGGGCTACGGTGTTCCACTCAGCCGCAATGGGCTCCCTGCTACTCTCACCGAAAAATGAATAACCGATGATGGCGACAATGATAGCACCCCAAACCCACATAAGGTTGAATTGGAAGCGCACGGTTTTATTTTGTCTATTACTCTTCTTTGTCATAATTATAGTTCGTAGTCATATCTTTTCATTGGTGCATCAGCCCACAACTCTTCCAGCTTGTAATATTCACGGAGCTCGGTCTGGAATATGTGAACAACCACGTCAAGGTAGTCCATAGCAATCCAGAAGGCATTCTGCTGGCCCTCGATGCGCCACACCTTCTGCCCCAGTTTTTCCAGCATAGCCTCCTCTACACCGTCGGCAATACCTGCCACCTGAGCTGTTGAGTCGGCGTTGCATACTATAAAATGTGAACAGATGGCTCCATCGAAGCCTGTTAAGTCCAATGATACAATATCCTTACCTTTTTTGTCTTGAATCGCAGTAACTATCGTTTCAATTATCTTCTCCATAATCTTGTTTTGTTTTGCACTAATTTATAACGTGATGGCTGTTGTAAAATTGCGCTTGCGCCCAGATTTGGCCATCATAACTTTGCAAAGTTATGTTTTTTTTGTGACAATATGAAATATTTATGTCCCGTTGTTGGGTCTAAAATGAGGTTTTTTGCATCGAAACGTAGTTTTTCAGTGTGGGCGACAGATGCTAAAAGCAGAATAGGTGAATTTTTGGGTTCAGCTATCCTGCTTTTGGTGGGTAATGTGGAGTATTTTGAAAGCCTTTCAGGAATCTGTCTAACAAGGCTCTTTTGGCATCTGCCTTGTCTGAAAATGCTCATTTACGCCGAGTAATTAACCCACACAAGGGTGGCTTGTCCTCCTCGCGGCTCGGCAAAGTAAACAAGCTTACTCTGCTCTCGCTCCGCAGCGTCGGTTGCGGTTTTCGAGTCTGCGCAAGCCTAAAATTAGCTCTTGTTATACAAATTCAAGGAAAAGAGGTTGTCCTTCAAAAACTTGTTGGACAACCCCATGTCTTGACTATCTTGCAGCCTTCTCCATCTGCATCTTTTCGTTTATGGTATCCTCCAATGCTGTAATTATAGAGGTCTTGACGTAGGTGCGGCGTATGGCTATGGCTATGCGTCGCGATGTGGCAGACTTTGCCAGGGTCTTAATCTGGTGGCGGCGTGCCACGGGAACATACTCCAATGCCATCTCGGGGATGATGGTCATGCACGATGTGCAATCAACAATGCGCATAAGCGTATCGAGCGAGCCCGACTCGAAGTAGTAGTTCGTGGGGGTGTTGCGACGAGCCTGGCAGAGCTCTATAATCTGGTCACGCAT
Organism: Alistipes sp.; assembly: GCA_045603645.1. Taxonomy (GTDB): domain Bacteria; phylum Bacteroidota; class Bacteroidia; order Bacteroidales; family Rikenellaceae; genus Alistipes. The sequence goes on from JAZUMN010000081.1 coordinate 32,082, forward strand.
ACAGTTACCCGGGCTGAGCAGTATGAGGTCTTTCATATCTATATCCTCAATGCGTATATTCGAGCGTTCGTAGAGTGGGTTTGAGGGCGATACATAGGCGTAGAATGTGTCGCTGAACAGGTCGCGTTCCAGGATGCCCTCGCCACAGGTGCCGCTGGCAACCAGTGCAGCATCTATCTTGTCGCGCTTCAAGGCTTCGATTATATCGGCGGTAACCATCTCACGAATCTCCAACTCAACACGAGGGTAGCGCTTCACAAAGTCGGGTATGAACTTGTGCAGCAGGTAGGGAGCAATGGTGGGGATAACACCCAGGCGGAGCTTGCCCGCTGTTTCGCCTTTAAGCTCTGCAACAGACTCACGGATAGTGTTATACGCTTTCAGAGTCTCTTGTGCCTGAGCGATTACAATGGCTCCCGCCTCGGTTGGTATGACGGGCTTTTTTGAACGGTCGAGAAGTATGACGCCCAACTCCTCCTCCAATGCTTTTATCTGCATTGAAAGCGATGGCTGGGTGACAAAACAGTGCTCCGATGCAGCCGAAAAACTGCCACAGTTTGCTACCTCGATGAGGTATTGAAGTTGAATAATAGTCATAGGATTTAATGAATTTCGCTCCACAAAATTATAAAAAAAAATTATACTTCCAAACTTTTTTGGTGGGTCGCGTATAAATTGCTATTTTTGTATTTCCTTTCGTAGAAAGGCGGTGTAAAACCGCACCTTTGCGAGTTGTTCTGCGAGGGGAGAAAACGGAAAATTAAAATAACAAAACAATATGGGAAAGATTATTCTTACGGGCGACCGCCCAACCGGTAAACTTCACCTGGGGCACTATGTTGGCTCACTGCGTCAGCGTGTGGAACTTCAAAATTCCGGTCTTTTTGAGAAGATATTTATTATGATTGCCGATGCGCAGGCTCTGACCGACAATGCCGACAATCCTGAGAAGGTGCGTCAGAACATTATCGAGGTGGCTCTCGACTACCTCTCTTGCGGCATAGACCCTACGAAATCGACAATCTTCATCCAGAGTATGATACCCGAACTCACCGAGCTGGCATTCTACTATATGAACCTCGTTACGGTGGCTCGCTTGGAGCGCAATCCAACGGTTAAGAGTGAGATTGTTATGCGCGAGTTCGGCAAGTCTATACCCGTAGGTTTCTACACCTATCCCATCTCGCAGGCATCCGATATTACAGCCTTCCGTGCTACCACAGTGCCTGCCGGAGCCGACCAGGAGCCTATGATTGAGCAGACACGCGAGATTGTGCATAAGTTTAACTCTATATATGGCGAAACGCTTGTCGAGCCTGAGATTATGTTGCCACAGAATGCAGCCTGTATGCGTTTGCCCGGAACTGACGGCAAGGCTAAGATGTCGAAGTCGCTTGGCAACTGTATCTACCTTTCGGACAGTCCTGAGGATTTGCGCAAGAAGGTGATGGGTATGTACACCGACCCTAACCACCTGCGTATTGAGGATCCGGGCTCGGTTGAGGGCAACTGCGTATTCACATATCTGGATGCCTTCTCTTGTGCAGAGCATTTTGCCGAGTATCTGCCCGACTACGCTTGTGTGGAAGAGTTGAAGGAGCACTATAAGCGTGGAGGCTTGGGCGATGTCAAGTGCAAGAAGTTCCTCTATGCTGTGTTACAGGAGATGTTGGAGCCTATCCGTGCTCGTCGCAAGGAGTATGAGCAGGATATTGAGGGTGTGTATGAGATTTTGAAGAGGGGTTGCGAGGCGGCTCGCGCCGAGGCTGCCGAGACCCTGGATATGGTACGTCGTGCGATGAAGATTAACTACTTCGAGGATACCGAACTCATACGTCAGCAGTCTGAGGCATACAAGGCAAAGTAGGTCGGACAAAGTTTTGAGGGAGAATGTTTAAGAGTGTAAAAGAGCAACTTTCGCATTGGGTGCTGCGCTCTGTGCGCCGTTTGAGTAATCGCCTGACAAACCGTCAGCTGATTGCTCTGCTTGCCGTTGTGGTGGGTTTGCTGGCGGGCTTGGGTACCTGTGTGTTTGAGGCTCTGCTGCACGGCGTGCGTGCGGCGTTGGTGACGTGGTTTCCTGTCGATAGGGCGCAGATATTGTTTCTGATTTACCCCGCCATAGGAATCGTTCTGGCGACACTCTTTGTAAAGTATATCGTGCGTGACGAAATATCGGAGGGCGTTACGCGTGTGCTGTATGCTATGTCGCGTCGTGATTCGCGCATAGCCTCGCACAACTGCTGGTCATCAATCGTGGGTGGTGCCACCACCATAGGCTTTGGTGGCTCGGTGGGTCCCGAGGCACCAATTGTACTCACGGGTGCTGCCATAGGCTCGAATGTGGGTAAGATGGCGCAACTCAACTACAAGGACCTGACGCTTCTGCTCTGCTGTGGTGCAGGTGCTGCTGTGGCGGCAATCTTCAAGGCTCCGATTACGGGTGTGGTGTTTGTGTTGGAGATTTTGATGCTGGGCATAACCTCGGCATCGGTCTTTCCGTTGCTTCTGGCATCGGTTACGGCAACCACCACGGCTCTTGTCTTTCGAGGTTTTGACCCTGTCTTTGCCGTTGAGCTTGGCGAGGCAGACTTGTTTGTCATCAAGCAGATACCTCTCTATGTTCTGCTTGGTGTCTGTTGTGGCCTTATGGCATACTATTTCACCTCGATAAATTCACTCGTAGGCTCATTTGTCAAGCGTATGCCCACACAACGTAAGCGCTGGATATTTGCCGGTGTGGTGCTGGGTGTGTCGATATTTATCTTCCCTCCGCTTTATGGCGAGGGTTACGAGGGTATGACAGCACTGCTGCATAATGATGTGGCGGCATTGTTCGATAACTCGCTCTTCTTTAAGTTTAGCCACATAGAGTGGGTTGCCATCACATATGTTATAGCCATAATGTTCTGCAAGGTGGTAGCTATGGCCACGACAAATGCCTCGGGAGGTGTGGGAGGAACATTTGCCCCCTCGCTCTTTGTGGGTGCGTTTATGGGTGCTATCGTGGCATTGGTTTGCAATGCCTGCTTTGGCTGGAATATTTCTATCGTGTCGTTCACGTTGGTAGGTATGGCGGGCGTTATGGCGGGCGTTATGAAGGCTCCGCTGACATCCATTTTCCTTATCGCCGAGCTCTCCAACGGCTACGGGCTCTTTATCCCGCTGATGATTGTGGCAGGTACGGCTTTTGCTGTTGATTATGCCCTTGACCATGACTCCATTTATACCAAGCAGCTGCGTATGCGTGGCGAGCTTCTCACGCACGACAAGGACCAGTCGGTGTTTGTCTTTCTGCGCTTGGAGGAGTTGATGGAGACAAACTTTGTGCGCCTGAGGGAGAATATGGTGCTGGGTGATATTGTGCATATCATCTCGTCAGCGAGAAGAAATGTCTTCCCCGTGATTGATAATTTTGGCCGTTTGTTGGGTATTGTGCAACTCGACGACCTGCGTGAGGATATGTTCAAGCAGGATAAGTGGGGTCGCTCCATTACGCATTATATGATACAACCACCCTATAAAATCTTACAACACGAGCAGGTGCAGAGTATTTTACCTCGCTTTGAGGAAAATAATACCTGGATGTTGCCCGTTGTAGACAAGGAGAACAGATACCTGGGCTTTATCTCGAAGTCGAGAATATTGAACGCCTACCGCGAGGCCCTGGTAAAGATTTCACAGTAATAAGGTTAAATGTAAGATTATGATTAAGAGTGTAGTATTCGATTTTGGAGGTGTGCTGATTGATTGGAATCCTCATTACTACTTTGATGGCTATTTCGGTAGCGAGGAGCAGTCTACCTGGTTTTTGGAAAATATATGTCACTATACCTGGAACTTGCAGATGGATGGCGGCAAGCCCTTTGCTGAGGGTGTGGCCGAGTTGTCGGCCCAGCATCCTGAGTGGAAGGAGGCCATTGAGAACTATCACAGACATTGGATAGATATGATAGGCGAGGAGATTGAGGGCACGGCTGCTGTGGTGCGCCGCTTGAAGGAGGCGGGCTATGGAGTCTATGGCCTTACCAATTGGTCGAGTGAGACCTTCCCGCTTATACGTTACGATTATGAGGTGTTCTCACTCTTTGACGGCATTGTGGTATCGGGTGAGGAGCATCTGTTAAAGCCTGACAGAAGGATATATGAATGCCTGCTCGACCGCTATGCGTTAAAGGCTGCGGAGTCTGTTTTTATTGACGATAATGCCGACAATGTTACGGGAGCTAAGGCTGTCGGTATGGAGGCGATTCGTTTTGAGAGTGCTGTGCAGATTGAGCGGGAGTTGAAGGAGAAATTTGGATTGGTATTCTAAAATTAAAGGTCGGAAGAAATTCCGACCTTTAATTTTAGAATATATCCACCCAGATGTAATACATCATAAATCCTCCGGCTATGAGTTTTATACCCGTGCCTGCGATGAACGATAGCAGCGAGCCGAAGCCCACGGCGACAGCCTTGTCGAGTGGCTGCTGCTGATTTACCAGCTCGCCAATCACAGCACCAAGGAAGGGTCCTAATATAATTCCTATGGGGCCAAAGAATATCATACCTGCAAAAACACCTATCGTGGCGCCCGTGATGCCCGCCTTGCTGCCTCCCATAAGCTTGCTGAAATAGGCGGGGAGGATGTAGTCCAGAATGATGACCACAGCCGAGACAGCACCCCACAGCCACAGCTGATTGCTCGAAAGCTGGCTTGCGGGCAGGAAGTAAGCGCACACCATACCTGCGAACGAGAGCAGCGTGCCGGGCAGGATGGGAACGACAGCACCCAATAGTCCTACTATGCCACACACAATGGCGCTTATCTCCAAAAAGGTCTCCATCTTATTTTGTGATGCGATTTGTCGTAGAGTCGGGGAAGATGACCCAGGGCTTGAAACTCTTTGCCTCCTCGAAGTCGAGCAGAGCATACGACACGATAATAACCAGGTCATCTACGGCAACCTTGCGTGCCGCAGCGCCATTCAGGCAGATGCAGCCACTGCCGCGCTCACCCTTGATTATATATGTCTCGAAACGCTCGCCGTTGTTGATATCCAATATCTGTACCTTCTCGCCCTCAATCATATTGGCCGCCTCCATCAACTCCTCGTCAATGGTTATGCTGCCAACATAGTTAAGATTTGCCTGCGTAACTCTTACACGATGAATCTTCGATTTAAGTACTTCAATCATCATAACTATTTGATTCTAATGTTGTCAATAAGTCGTATGTCGCCCGCCTGTACGGCTATGCAACCCTGTATGCGGGGGCTGTCGCTCCACGCCTCAACCTGCTGCAATGAGAGTGCATCCACTGCCTGGAAGTATATAACTTTAAGCAGCGGGTTCTTCTCTACCTCCTCTGTGACCCACGCTGTAAGTGCTGCGGGCGAGAGCTCTGACATCTTCTGTGCGCACTGCGATATAACCTCGTATATGTGAGGAGCTGCTGCGCGGTGACCCTCTGTAAGCAGGGTGTTGCGTGACGAGAGAGCCAGACCGTCGCTGTCGCGGATGATAGGGCACTCCACAATCTCAACATCCAACTTTAATTGCTTGACCATAGCCTTTATTACGGCTATCTGCTGAAAGTCTTTCTCGCCGAAGTATGCCTTGGCGGGGCTGACAATATCGAAAAGACGGCTGACAACCTGCGCCACACCGTTGAAGTGCCCCGGACGTGTGGCTCCCTCCATAACCTTGTCTATCTGACCAAAGTCGAACAGACGTGTGTCGGGCTCGGGATATATCTCCTCCACAGAAGGCATCAGTACATGGTCTGCACCTGCCGCCTCCAATACTGCGGCGTCTGCTTCTGGTGTACGAGGATAGTTGCGTAAGTCGTTTTTATCGTTGAATTGTGTGGGGTTTACAAATACACTCACCACCACCGTCTGACACTCCTTGCGTGCTTTCTCAACCAAAGAGCGGTGGCCGGCGTGCAAGGCTCCCATCGTGGGAACAAAGCCTATACCTGCACGGTCAAGGGTTGATAGTTCTTGTTTGAGTTCGTTTACAGTATAAAATGTTTTCATTTTTATAGACCTTTGTATCCTATAAAACTGCGGCAAAGTTATACAATAATATCGGAATTAAAAACAAAAATTGTATAACAAGATGTTTTTTGCGTAAGTTCCTTCTGATTGCTTCGCCCCGGCAAAGTCCCTCATAGCGGAATTATGCGTTGAAAACTCTCTTGTTATACAATTTTCAGGATGGGTAATAGTTGTCGTTTAGTTTATCGAGGGCAGGAACGACCACTCCTCAGAGTAGTGCAGCATCTGCTCGATGTAGTTGGTCTGTGGGATGAGTTTTACATCCACAATCTCGCCATCACTCTCCACAAGCTCGTAGTCGGGGTTTACAAAGCCGCTGTAAGGCTCAATGCCCAGCTTTGCGTAGCGTTCCAGAACCTCCTTGTGCAACTCGGGGTCAATCTTCACGGCGTAATCTTCCACCAGCTTACGGCCTGCCTCGTAGTCACCCGTAGATTTGATGCGCTGCACCTCGTAGAGCAGCTCTCCAAAAAGACGGCGCAGAGCATCGAAGTCATTCACAACGATATATGACTTGCCATCCTGCTTAACCCACTCTATGACGTTACCCTTCTTGCCCTTCTCGTAGCACCACTCGGCAATGAGCTTGCGGTTGCGCATATGTGACTCCTCGACATTCTTGCCAAGTTCGATGCGCGAGAACTGAGTCATCATACCGTTCATAATATAGTCTGCGTACTGGGCCTTGGCCACGTCAAGCGTTGGAATCAGGCCAATCTCAACCATCTTGGGGTCGCCCAGATAGTAGAGTCCGAACAGGTCAGCACGCGTCTCCTCCAAAGTAGAGGTGTAGCTCTTCAACTCGCCACCCTTAACACCCTCGGCCAGCTGACCTGAGCCGTGGCCTAAGCACTCGTGCAGGTCGGTATGCAGGTCGTCGCCCAGCTTGCCCCACTCCTTGATGCGGGCACGGTCCTCTTCGCGCAACATAAACTCCTCATTGAAGCCGTTGCCCTGAGCCGCCTTGTCATAGGCGTAGGTTATGTTGTCGATGGTGACCGACTTCGAACCATACTCCTTACGAATCCAGTCGGCATTTGGAAGGTTTATGCCGATAGGTGTTGAGGGGTAACAGTCGCCACCGAGCATAGCCACGGTGATAACCTTTGCCGACACGCCCTTGACCTCCTTCTTGCGGAAGGCCGGGTTGATAGGTGAGTTATCCTCAAACCACTGCGCATTGGCCGCAATAATCTGTGTGCGGCGGCACGCTGTGCTATCCATAAAGTTTACCGTGCCCTCCCACGAAGCCTTGCGGCCAAGAGGGTCACCATAATCCTCAATGAACCCATTTACGAAATCTATATTTGACACATTGTCACCAACCCACAACACATTGTAGCGGTCGAACTCGCGCAAATCACCCGTGCGGTAGTAGTTCACAAGGGCGTTGATGATGCTCTTCTGGGGCTCCTGGGCAACCTGCTCAGCCTGCTCCAACCAGAAGATAATCTGCTGAATGGCCTCTGAATACATACCACCAAGTTCCCACACTCGCTCAACAATGTTACCCTGCTCGTCTTTGGTGAGTTTTGAGTTCAGTCCATAAGAGATTGGACGTGGGTCGTTCTCATCAATCAAATCGGCATAGAACTTTTCAACCTCGGCCATAGTCACGCCCTCGTAGTAGTTGCACGCCGACTCCTTGACCATATCCACACCATCAGTCTGGTTAAGGCGTACGGCATAGAGCTCCTGGTCAAAGATGACATCAAGCAGCAGGCTCTTTTCGATAGGCAACTCCTTGACATACTTATCTACCTGCGCTGCAAACCAGTCACGTGAGAACTCGGGCTTGAACTTGTCGTTTGAGTAGTGGTGGTGAATACCGTTGGCAAACCATACTTTCTTCAAATACTTCTCCATAGCCTTAAACTCAGCGTTCTGCTTGTCGCCCTCATAAGAGGTGTACACCTGCTCCAAGGCGCGGCGCACCGTGAGGTTATACTTGAAATTCTGGTCAAAGAGAATGTCACGACCGCACTTTGTAGCCTGCGATAAGTAGTAGATAAGCAGCTTCTGGTCGAGAGGCAACTGCTCGAAGCCCGGAACCTCATAACGTAATACCTTAATGTCGTCAAAACGGTCCACTATCCAAGAGGTACTTTCGTTGGTGACCTCAGCCTGCTTGCCGCACGAGCAAAGTGAAGAGAATGTTATTGCCATAATTGTCGCAAAAGTGATTGCATTTTTTAGTTTCATCATATTAAGTTTTTGGTAAATGTTCGGGTTGTCTATAACTTGCACGCTGCACTGCGTGCCTCAAACCAGGGGTTTCGCAGGTCCTCCTTGTTGTAGCCCAGAGGCTTGCCTTCGGGATAGGAGAGTGTAGAGCCTCCCGCCTCGGCGAGGATTAACTCTCCGGCTGCGGTGTCCCACTCGTAGGTGTTTGTGGTGCGTACATAGTAATCTATGGCACCCTCGGCCAGAAGGCAGAACTTGTAGGAACTGCCCTGCTCGATGACTTTAAGGTCGGGATGCTGCTGGCGTATCTGCTCAATGCGCTCGTGTGTTTCGGGAGTCTGATGCGAGCGCGACACGGCAACCCTAAGCTCAGAGTGCGCAGCAGAGCTTAGTGGCAGACGCTCCATCATCAGTTCTATCTGCTTCTGGCTCAGCGACGAGTCCTCCTGTGGCTTGACATCACGAATGAGGTATGCTCCAAGTCCGCGTGCGGCGACATACATCTTGCAGTGATAGGGTACATACAGAGCCGATGCTATACACTCATTATTCATCATCAGGGCGATGTTTACCGTAAACTCGTTGTTGCCCTTTATAAACTCCTTGGTGCCATCGAGTGGGTCCACCAAAAGGAACATCTCCCAGTTGCGGCGCTCGTCAAAGAGCATCTCGCGACCCTCCTCACTAAGGACGGGTATGCGTGTAGGGCCTAAGCACTCCTTGATGGTGTTGTGTGCCTCTCGGTCGGCAAGGGTTATGGGTGTGTGGTCGCTTTTGAGGTTGATGTGGTAGTCATCGCTCTTATAGACCTTCATTATTGCAGCACCTGCCTTGACCGCAGCGTTGAAGCACTGTGGCAGGAGATACTCTCTAATCTGTTTATCTAAGACTGTTTGTTCGCTCATTTGTAGTAGTGTTTTATTTTGTGTAAAGATAACACGAATTTATGAAATATTAAATTTTATCGAGCGAAAAAACCTTATTAAGTTACCAATCTGATACAAGACGGCTCTTGCGGAACAATTTTCTTCACTCCATTGTCGCAGCATAAGTTCGGATAAGCAGTAAAGAAGGATAAATGTCAGTCCATAGGCGATGGCTGCATAGGTTGATATGAAAAAGGCAATGGCTGTGCAGGTCGCAACGATAAACATTGCCATAAGCCAGGTGATAAGAGGCGACCTGTGCCTAAACGATTTGCGGGCAAGGGCTACACGGCTTTTAAGAATCAGGTTGTGGGGTATGCGTTGCACGGCTTCGTGTGATAGGCCGCCCCGCATGATAAGACTGTCGCGCTGGAAAACATAGCACGGAGCCAGGGTATCGTTGTAAAGCAGTTCAGTGTGTCGGGCTGATGAGTCCGAGAGAGTAATAACAACGCTGTCAATGGCGTGCGGAAGCAACACATAGGGGCTGCAAAGCGGAATGATGTAGTCATACGAGGTAATCGATATGGCATCGTTTATGGCCTGATACTTATTCTCAGTCGGGTAGTCGAGAATAGCCAGGCGGCGGAAGTTGCGTGCCGTGGAACGATAAAGGCTCACCTCAGGCAAGGCGTGGGCTGTGTGCTGAGGGTGATTTACCCGTGCCATACGATAATGTTTGACAATGGTAGCGAATAGTTCGGCTTGCAATGTGTGGTCGATGATGACTATAACCTCGTAGCGGTTGTATGTGCAGCTGAGCAGTTGCTCTATTTCGGAGATGTCACTTACCTTGTAATAGATGACCGAGCAACCTATAAAGCCAATGCCTTCGCAGCAATGGTTTATCTCCCCGCCGAAAAACTGATGCCAGCGCAGCGCCTGCATTGATGTGTGGGTGCGGTATAGAGTGTTTACAGCGACAAAAATCAACAGCAAAAGAAAGCAAATCTCAATAAAAAGCATATCAAATGGCTTGTGGTTGTAATAGTTGGCGTTTGAAAGATGTTATAAGTCGTTTCGCATAGAGGCTTTCGGGATGCGGGAGTATGGCATTTATGCTCTGCATAGAGTAGCCCTCTACCGATAGGTGGCGGCAGAGTCGCTTGCGTTGCAGTTCCGGCATTGAGGCTATGCACTCCTTTATAATTCTGTGCCGCAGGGGGCGTTTCAGGTATGTCAGCGTATATATGGCATCGAAAATAAGGTCGGGGTCTTGCTCTGCTCTGATGATATTGTAGAGTTGCTTATCGACAATGCCGATACCGAATGTGCGAACCAAAGCCATACTAAGCATTAGCAGGTTGCGATTTCTGCTCTCAAACAGAGGTTCCAGTGCGACGGTTATGCGCCCCTGCCTGATGAGTGATATTATGCGCATAATGTCAAGCGGTTGCAGCCTGAATTCAATAGCTGAGAGAGTGTTTGCTGCTTTCGAGGGGTTGGCAGCAAGCAGAGCTATAAGTGCGCCGATGCGCAGGTTGTGATTGTCGTGACGAAGATATTTTTCGAGTACAGAATCCCCCTGTGGATCGGTGTCGATAAGGGACGATAGTTGCGAGAGCAGTCTGCATTTTCTGTGTACGGAGGCGGCTGGAAGCTGTCGCAATATGCGACGGCTCAGATTGTTATCTCTTATTAACTGTTTTAATTCCAGGTTGTTACATCCGTAAGTGTGGCTTATCAGGGTGTGGACCGATTGCGCGAGGATTGTGCGATTTTTAAGTGTGCGAATCTCAGACAGAGGCTCTTTGGCGGGGAAATCATCAAAGAGGGTAGATATCAAAAGCGATGTATATTGCTGTCGCAAGGCGTGATGTCTGCAACTACGTCTGTTGCACACAAAAAGATACAGAATGATACAACCGACTACTATTATATATAGTGTATATAGTGTATTCATTGGTGCGAATTTTTTAGCAATGTGGAAATTTTCCCGTAAAGACGATTTACGCATATTGGAAATGTCATATATTGGTCCACACCCTCCTCCAATAGGCTCAAAACGGTCTGCTCGGCCTGCTGCCACGCTATAACCATTATTGTGGGACGCTGCCTGCTGCTCGGCTCGGGGAATGGGGAGGGTAAAGACCGCAGGCGTGAGATAAATCGGGCACCATTTATTATAGGACAAATGTTGAGCAGTATGATTAGAAAGGGCCTTGTGGCGGATACGGTGTCGATGGTCTGCTCGGGGGAGGTGCAGCACCTCGCCTCGCATCGGGCATATTTTGCAATCTCCTCGACAATGAGTGAGGGCGCGCGGTGAGGCGAATATATTACAATGTGTCTGTTAGTCATAGCCGATTTGTTGTCTCGGTGTAAGTGACTAAAAATGTGCCAAATAATAAATTATTGAAAAAAAAGAGTGTTTAGGCTTGGAATGAGAATATTTTTTGTATATTTGCAAGCCGAAATTCGGCAAAAATGTAATTTATTTTAAGAATAATGTACGTTATAGTAGAAATCGCAGGCCAGCAGTTTAAGGCTGTGAAAGGTTGCAAGCTCTATGTTCACCGTCTTCAGGGCGACGTAGAGTCGTCAGTGAGCTTCGACAAAGTCCTGCTTGTAGACAACGACGGTCAGGTTAAGGTAGGTGCACCTGTAGTAGAAGGCGCCTCAGTTAAGTGTAAGGTCTTGAAGCACTTGAAGGACGATAAGGTCCTTGTCT
>JAZUMN010000082.1:0-6236 GCA_045603645.1 Alistipes sp.
GTCTATACGGTCGCGGAAGAGGTCTGCCAAAGCATATATCTCGATATTGTTATTGTGGCTCATTGCGGTGATTACGCCGTAAGTGCCACGATTACCCGTGCCGATAAAACCGATACGCACAGGGCGGTTGATTTTTTCGTTTGCCATAGCTCCAAAAGGGCGCAGCATAGAGAATGTAGCCGTTGCGGCACACATCTTCAGAAAATCACGTCTATCCATATTGTAAGTTTTTAGGTTTCTACATCCGTAAAGTTAGTGAAAAAATGGTTTGCTTGCAATATAATTATACAAAAAAGGCTATCACAACGATTAACGCTGGATAGCCCAATTTTTAAATTTGTATTATAAACCCTATTACTGGTTCATTGTCGCCAAAAACTCCTCGTTCGATTCGGTCATGCCCATCTGCTTCTGCAAGAACTCCATAGCCTCTACGGTGGTCATCTCAGAGAGATATTTACGCATAACCCAAGTGCGGTTCATCACCTCGCGTGTGAGCAACAGATCCTCACGGCGTGTACCCGACGAGATAACATTCACAGCAGGATATACACGCTTGTCGGCGAGCTTACGGTCTAACTGCAACTCCATATTACCCGTACCCTTGAACTCCTCGAAGATAACCTCATCCATCTTCGAGCCTGTGTCGATAAGGGCTGTGGCAATGATTGTGAGCGACCCCTTCTCCTCGGTATTACGTGCCGCACCGAAGAAACGCTTTGGCTTGTGCAGAGCGTTGGCATCCACACCTCCCGACAACACCTTACCCGAGGCGGGCTGCACAGAGTTGTAGGCACGCGCCAGACGAGTGATAGAGTCCAGCAGGATGACTACGTCGTGTCCGCACTCAACCATACGCTTAGCCTTCTCCAACACCATCTCGGCAACCTTAACGTGGCGCGATGCCTGCTCGTCGAAGGTGGATGCTACTACTTCGGCCTTTACGTTGCGAGCCATCTCGGTAACCTCCTCGGGACGCTCGTCAATCAGCAGCACAATCATATACACCTCGGGGTGGTTGTCGGCTATGGCGTTGGCGATTGATTGCAGCAGCATTGTCTTACCCGTCTTGGGCTGCGCCACAATCAGAGCACGCTGACCCTTACCTATGGGCGAGAACAAATCTACGACACGGTTTGAGAGTGAGTTGTGACCCTTGCCCGTGAGGTTGAACTTCTCGCTTGGGAAGAGGGGCGTCATATACTCAAACTGCACACGGTCACGTATGTATTCGGGCTGCAAGCCGTTGATTTCATTTACACGGATAAGCGGAAAATACTTCTCACCCTCCTTTGGTGGATGAATCACTCCGCTGATGGTGTCCCCGGGCTTTAAGCCAAAGAGTTTAATCTGAGAAGGTGATACATATATATCATCGGGGGAGTTCAGGTAGTTGTAATCTGCCGAGCGCAGGAAACCATAGCCATCGGGCATAACCTCCAAGACACCCTCGCCGATAACCTCACCTGCAAAGTACTCCTTCTGCGAGGTCTGCTGCTGCGCTGCTGCGGGTTCCTCCTGTGCAACCGCAGCCTGTGCTGCGGGCTCTGCGGCAGGCTTTGCATCGTTCTTAGCCGGCTCACTCTCCTGCTGCACCTTAGGCTTACGACCACGCTTCTTAGGCTGTGGTGTCTCCGCCTTGGGCTCCTCCGTCTTAGGCTCTTGTGACTGCTCTGCAACCTCTGTGACAACCTCTGCTGCGGGCTCTGTTGCGGGTTTTGGAGCAGGCTCAGCGTTAGGCGCGGGCACAGCGACTGACTCCTCCGAAGCGGGAACAACTATGCGCATACTCTCCGCAGCCTCCGATGAGGGCTTATTCTCCTCGATGCGCAGCGTATTCATACGGGGACGGCGACCACGTTTCTTTGGAGCCTCACCCTGTGGCGCATAATCATTTGCAGGCGTATCATTTGCAGGCTCAGACTTAGTATCCGCCTCCATTGCTACGGCTTTAATTCTATCCATCAGCTCCTTCTTTTTTAACGCAGGGTCGTCGATGCCCAATACCTTACCAATTTCACGTAACTCCATCAAAGATTTACCTTCGAGTGCACTTAAATCTTGCATATTGTATAGATTTTAATTTGCTGATTGAAAAATAATCGAATGATTACTTGTTCCTCTGACGTTGCAAATATAATACAAAATTGCGTGATATCAAAAAAATAGGACAAATATCATCATCTCGCAGGCATTATGGGACAAAACTCTTGCGTATTCAACCCCTCTAAACTTGCAAAAGCGATGCTTTGAAACAGAATTTTTTTTAACTTTGCACAGGATGAAGATTGCTTGCTAATGTACAAAAGATGAAAGTAAAACCCGATAAACCGATATTTGGAGAGAGCCTGCTATACCTGCTGGTGTGGGTGATGGCGTTGCTGGTGCCCATTATGCACTCGAAGATGATGTCGGAGGAGCACGTGCAGCTGGTTGATATATTTATTGCGTGGAGTAAACTCTTCCCCTACATCTTTATATTTATTATAAACAACTTCTTCCTTGCTCCGCTGCTGCTCTTTCGCAAGAGATTCTTTTCGTATGCATTGCTGCTGCTGGTGATGCTCGTAGCTCTGTTCTATTCGTTGGAGTACTATATGGACTCCATACGTCACCTGCCCTATGCCGGCACCGACAGCGACATCATACACGGCAGAGCGTCATTCACCGACCTTGCGTGGTACTGGAATGTGTTGCTGGGAGTATTTATGGCGTTGGCAAACAGCGGCATTAAGTTTATGTTTAAGTCTATGGTAGATGAGCGCAGGATGATAGCCCTCGAAGGACAGAGCCTGCAAGCCGAGATGGATGCGTTGAAGTATCAGATAAACCCGCACTTCTTCATGAATACACTCAACAACATCCACGCACTCATAGACATAGACTCCGAGGCGGCAAAGACCACTGTCATAGAGCTCTCGAAGATGATGCGTTATGTGTTGTATGACTCTGAGAATCAGGTCACAGACCTTGTGAATGATGTAAACTTTGTGGAGCACTACATAGCCCTTATGCGCATACGTTATACGAGCGATGTGGATATACGTTTTGATGTTGAGAACCCGCTGCCCGTGGGTGTTAAGGTGCCTCCGTTGTTGCTTATAGTATTTGTTGAGAACGCCTTCAAGCATGGCGTAAGTTATGCCAAACCCTCGCACGTCTATATATCGTTGTCGTGCCACGACGGAAAGACCCATTTTGAGGTGCGCAACTCGCGTCACACCTCGCTGGACACTCCTCGCGGAGGTGTAGGCTTGGAGAATGTGCGCAAGCGTCTGGACCTTATCTACGACGGCAATTACTCGCTCACAATAGACGAGGACAGTGCACAAGAGTATATTGTTAAACTATCAATTCCGGTAATGCGATGATGAAATGTATTGCAATAGATGACGAGCCTCTGGCTCTACGCCAGATCAAGAGTTATATCGACCGCACCGAGGGGTTGCAGCTTGCGGGCTTGTGCAGTCGTGCCGCCGAGGCGCAGGCGCTGCTGTCGCAGAATGACGTGGACGTTATGTTTGTCGATATAAATATGCCCGATGTGAATGGCCTTGACCTGGTGAGGTCGTTGGAGAATCCTCCGATGATAATATTCACCACGGCATATGCCGAGTTTGCCGTTGAGGGCTTCCGCCTCGACGCTGTCGATTATCTGCTGAAACCCTTTGCGTATGAAGATTTTTCAAGGGCTGTGAGCAAGGCACGCTCGCTGTTTGAGTTGCTGCGTATGCGTGAGGCACATAACAAGCCCGAGGCCGAACTTTCGGACGAAAATACTGAGGAGAGACAGGACAAGCGTGACTACATATCCATCAAGGTAGATTACAAGGTGCGCATGGTGCGCTATGCCGATATCATATATGTAGAGAGTGTGGGCGAATATGTGCGTCTGCACCTGAACGATGGCTCGAAGGTGGTCACTCTGTTCCGCCTGAAAAATATGGAGAGCGCCCTGCCCTCAACTACATTTATGCGGGTGCATCGCTCTTACATAATCAATCTGGGCAGGGTGTCGGGCTACTCGCGCGGAAAGATATTCCTGGACAATGGAGATGATATACCTCTGAGCATAAACTACCGCGAGGCTTTTCGTACCTACCTTGAAAGCAAGCAGGACAAGCAGACCGTGTTACCCTAAAATAGGAAATTGATTTAGCGGCACATAGCCCGCAGGGGTTAGCTCGTAGCAGAAGTGTTGCAGGCCGTTGGTCAGCACCATATAGCGAGCGCCAATGACGGCGTTGTAACGTGAGGCTTGCAGAAAAACCTCGTGCAGCGTATTCTTATTCTTAAAATCAACATCTGTGGCCTTGCACTCGGCAACAAGCAGGGGCCTGCCATCATTGCCCACAACCACCACATCGGCACGTTGTGCCATACCGTTTATTGTGGCGGGATACTCTTCGACGATAGAACGTAGTGAAGCGTTGCAGTGCGACAACAGGAACTCCACCAAGTGACGGCGCACCCACTCCTCGGGCGTAAGGACAATATACATCGAGCGCACGCTGTCATACACCAAAGTGCGTCCATTTCGTTCTATGGCACGCAAATTTATGCTCGGGAAATTTAGTTTTGGTGTATTATTCATCGTGGAAATAAAATTTTTTATAACTTTGACGACAAATATACAAAATAATATAGGAATATGAAAAGACTCTTGCTTATAATATCTCTTTTTATCCTCTGCGCAGGCACTCTGTGCGCACAGGAATACTCCTCGCCTGAGTACATCTCACTGGGCAGGGAGAAGCCCCGCTCGAAGGTTGTGCCATACCCTACTCAGGAGGAGGCGCAGACGCTGGGTGCCGGTATGGTAGCATCGAAATATGTGCGTCCTGTGACTAATTGGACACGCACCGAGGAAGAGGATGCCATAGTCTTTACGTCGAAGTACGTAATTCCGTTCATGTGGCTGAGCCGTATGGCGATACTATATGTCGATGAGGCATCGGGTGCCTACGAGGTCTATATCAACGGCAAGAAGGTGGGCTACACGGCAAATGCCTTCTCTCCCGCGGAGTTCAACATCACCAAATCATCAAAGGAGGATGTGAATACTATATCGATACGCATCCTGAAAGAGCATTTCAGCCGCAAGATGGAGTGCTTTAACTCCAAGACCGAGGCACATGTAGGTGAGGTGTTTGTTATGTCGCAGCCTATGATTCGCGTGCGCGATGTTGTGCATAAGACCTTCGTAGATATGAAGAGTGAGCTTACCAATGTCGAGGTGGGCATCGTCGTTAAGACCGAGACCCTCAACCCCAAGAAGGCACGCATACATTACGAACTGATAGCCCCCGACACTACGGTTGTGACATACGGTCATCGCGACATAACGCTTGGTATGCGTGGCGAGGATACGGTTAAGTTCACCACAAGAATACCTTACGCCCTGACGTGGTGTGCCGAGATGCCTGTGCGTTACCGACTCAATGTGCGTACACAGGTAGAAGGTCGCTATGTTGAGTATCAGTCGCATATGATAGGCTTCCGCTCGGTCGAGGCAGACGAGAAGGGTGATTTTTATATCAACGGCATAAAGACCGAACTCTTCTATCGCGATATGGACCCGCTGACGGTTACGGACAAGGATATAGTGGCAGCACGAATATTAAAGTACAATGCGCTGCGTTTTAAGATGGGTGCTGTGCCTCAGAACGTGTACAGGATGTGCGACTCGTTGGGTATGTATGTCATCGCTCAGATACCTGTCAACACCAGGGATAGCGGACTCTCTCGCCGCAAGGGCGGCAACCCCACGAATGACCCGCAGTGGAAAAGTGCCTACATAGACAGGGTTGAGACTACTTACCACACCACTCGCGGCCAGGCGTGCGTAATAGGCTACATAATGGCTGAGGAGTCATCTAACGGTATAAATCTGTATGAGAGCTATCTGCGCTTGAAGTCGTTGGAGAGCACACGTCCTGTGATTTATATCGACGCAGCCAACGAGTGGAACAGCGACTAAATATCGGTTTTTGACGTTGTACAGCTTGCTGCGGGTGCAAACAATGTCACCCAATAATAGACGCAAAAGAGGTTTTGAGCAAAATATATCTAAAATTCAAGAAAAAAATTTGCACAAAACAAAAAACTGCCCTATCTTTGCACCAGCAATCTGAAAGATTGATGCCTCTTTAGCTCAGTTGGTAGAGCACGACACTCTTAATGTTGGGGTCCAGGGTTCGAGCCCCTGAGGGGGTACAACAAAAGGTCCGATGGTT
>JAZUMN010000083.1:0-22685 GCA_045603645.1 Alistipes sp.
TGTATTATGTCTTTGACCTCTACCGCAAGTATCTTGTGGGCAGCCTGCTTGGAGTAGAGATTGAGGGTGCAAGTCAGGCCTTAGTGCGCCTGGGTGACTATGCGCGCTTGGAGGGAGATGTTGCTGCCGACACACCTGCCATTGTGCAGGACCTCTGCTTTGTGGATGCTGCGGCGACGATGAACGGCGAGGGCGATATATGCATAGCCCTGGCAAACCGCTCACATAATGCCGAGCAGACCATAGAACTCAACATCCCCGAAGGATATAGCATAGCGGAGGTGTGGAGTCTTGAATCGGAGAATATAGCCGCTGCCAACACAGCCCTTAACCGCAATGTGGTGGTACCCAGACTTATCGAAGATGGTAGCACAACACTTTCGTTGCTGCCCTGCGGTCTGAAAATTGTGAGGTGTATGAAATAAAGATTTCCTCATTGCATAACAAAGGAAGCTGTCTAACAAGGCTACTTTGTCGTTACGCTTGCCTCGAAAATCCTCATTTACGCCAAGTAAACTACGGTTTTCGAGTCTGCGCAAGCCTAAAATTAGCTCTTGTTATACAACTTCCAAGGAAAGAGGTTGTCCTTCAAAAACCTGTTGGGCAACCTCTTCTTGTTGCCGCGTCTCACGACGTGAGCAACTTCAACATATCCATAAAACAAACAAAATAAACTTTTCTTAACTTTTCACTCATTTGCTGCGCAGTCGCCTCGCCAAGCCTGTCACGGCTGATTTGGGACTATCCGCACTGCAAAGATCGCAACTATCGCCAAAGTGTGCAATCCCTACTTGTGGGGAGATTAAAAAAGCAATTCCCGAGATGTAGGTATTAGGATATTACGCAAAAAATAGTAATTTTGCAGAGCAAAATTGTTTGATATGTTTCTTTCGGAGCTAAAAAGCGGTGAGAACGCAGTAATAATAAAGGTCAGAGGTCACGGAGGTTTCCGTCGTCGCATACTTGAAATGGGCTTTGTTCGAGGCCAGCAGGTCGAGGCGGTGATGAATGCTCCGTTGCGTGACCCCATAAAGTATCGTGTTATGGGCTACGAGGTGTCGCTCAGGCGCAGCGAGGCAGCTATGATTGAGGTGCTCACACCCTACGAGCTTAGCGAGCAGCGCTCCGACCTCAGCACATCACCCAACGAAGATACCCTCTCGGAGGCTATCCAAGCCCGCATACGCGAGATTAGCGTGGCACTGGTGGGTAATCCCAACTCGGGCAAGTCATCCATATTCAACGCCCTGACAGGTGCTCACGCCCACGTAGGCAATTACAGCGGCGTGACGGTGGATGCCACGGCGGGCAAGTTCCACTACAAGGGCTACACCATAACCCTCACCGACCTGCCAGGCACCTACGCCCTCTCGGCATATACGCCCGAGGAGATGTTCGTGCGCAGCCACCTTGTGGAGCAGGAGCCCGATGTTGTCATCAACACGGTGGTGGCATCGAACTTGGAGCGTAACCTCTACCTCACCACCGAGCTCATTGACCTTAACCCCAAGATGGTCGTGGCTCTGAATATGTACGACGAGTTGGAGCAGGCGGGTGCAAGGCTCGACTACGAGCAGCTGGGGCGTATGATAGGTGTGCCTATGGTTCCCGTCGTAGCACGCACGGGCAAGGGACTCGACGAGCTCCTCGACGAGGTCATCCTCACCTTCGAGAACAGCAACCCCAAGGTGCGACACATACACATCAACTACAACGCCTCGTTGGAGACGGAGATAAAGTCACTTTCGGCACTTATGAAGCGCAGTCAGGAGGAGCTGCCCAAGTGCTTCCCACCCCGCTACTGCGCCTTGAAGATGTTGGAGGGCGACAAGGCTGTGGTAGAACATCTTAGCAGGGCGGAGCACTATACCCAGTGGCAGGAGCAGGCACGGCAGGGTGCAGCACGACTCAGGGAGGAGTTCTCGGAGGATGTAGAGAGCCTCATCACGGCGGAGAAATATGGTTTTATTGAGGGTGCGTTGAAGGAGACCTTCACCGCAAGTCAGGCATCGCCCAACCCCCGTACGTCAGTTATAGACGCTGTGGTGGCGAACAAATACCTGGGCATACCCCTCTTCCTGCTCGTTATGTTCGTTATGTTCTGGTCCACCTTCACGCTCGGTGCCTACCCTCAGGAGTGGATAGAGTCGCTGTTTGGGTGGCTCGGTGAGGCTGTGGGCGGTGTTATGAGTGAGGGAGCATTGAAAGACCTCATCGTCGATGGCATCATAGGCGGTGTGGGCTCGGTGGCAGTGTTCCTGCCCAACATACTCATCCTCTACCTCTTCATATCGCTTATGGAGGACTCGGGCTATATGGCTCGTGCCGCCTTCATTATGGATAAGGTTATGCACCTGGCGGGTCTGCACGGCAAATCGTTCATACCCCTTGTTATGGGCTTCGGCTGCAACGTGCCTGCCATAATGGCTACGCGCACCATCGAGAGCCGCAGCAGCAGGCTCATAACCATACTCATCAACCCCTTTATGTCGTGCAGCGCAAGGCTTCCCGTATATATACTCCTTGCGGGTACGTTCTTTGCCGAGCACGCAGGGCTGGTGCTCTTTGGTATGTATCTGTTTGGCTGCGCTATGGCCTTTGTCACGGCACGGGTGCTGCGCCGCTTTATGTTCGGCAAGGATGAGACACCCTTCGTTATGGAGCTGCCACCCTACCGTGTGCCTACGCTGAGGGCTACGCTGCGACATATGTGGGACAGGAGCGAGCAGTATCTGCGCAAGATTGGAGGTCTTATCCTCGTCGCTGCCGTCATAATATGGTTTCTGAGCTACTACCCCCGCACGGATGTTGTTGTTGCTGAGGGTACTACGACCACAGAGGTGGCTGCCGATGTTGCTACCGTGTCACACTCCGAGAACTCCTACTTAGGGCGTATAGGCAAGTTCTGCGAGCCCGTGATGAAGCCCTTAGGGCTCGACTGGCGGGCAAGTGTGGCTATGCTGTCGGGCGCTGCGGCGAAGGAGATTGTGGTCTCCACATTAGGTGTGCTGTACTCTGTCGAGGATGCCGAGCACGACGCAACACCTCTGGGTGAGCAACTCATCAGGTCGGGTGACTACTCGCGAGCCTCGGCACTTGCAATGATGATATTTGTGATGCTCTACTTCCCCTGCATCGCCACCATTGCCGCCATAGCTCAGGAGGCAGGAGGCTGGCGCTGGGCTGCCTTCTCGGTGGTGTACAATACGCTTGTGGCGTGGCTTATGGCGTGGGGAGCCTATCATCTGGCTATGTGGTTAGGATTGTAAACAAGGAGAATATGAAAGGATATAAGACAGACTTTACCGACAGGGTTATCTTCTCGCCCGAGATGAAGATTGTAGAGCTCATAGAGGCTGATTTTGCGACAATGGCGGTGATTATGCGCTTCGGTATGCAGCTCCCCTTTGGCGATGTGTCGGTGGAGGATCTGTGCGGAAAATATGGCGTTTCGAGTGAGTTGTTTCTGATGATTTGCGAGGTCTATGCTTGCAAGGATTATGAGCCTAAGGTTGAGCGACTTTCATCTGATGACTTAAAGTGTTTGGTTAGCTATCTCAGAGCCTCACATTACTACTATCTCACAACCCTCCTACCCTCGATAGATGCGGGCATTGAGTCGGTGCTGGGTCTCTGTCCCGAGCGCGAGAAGGAGGTCGTAAAACGCTTCTATCAGGAGTATGTCGAGGAGGTGCGGTCACGCCTTAGTTTCGAGGAGCGTGAGATGTTTCCCTACATCGAGCAGCTGGCACAGCAGAACTCCAAGAAAACGATGGCTGAGTATATGGATGACCACACTGACATCTGCTTGAAGATAGGCGACATAAAGAGTATACTCGTAAAGTACCTGCCCGAGGGCGTTACCACCGAGCAACGCTATACCCTGCTAAGGGATGTATTTGCTATGAGCGAGGAGTTGGAGAAGCATACTCTTTTGGAGGTCAAATTGTTGGCACCTCTTGTTGGTGAGGTAGAGAGGAGGCTGCGATGAGGAGCTGCCGTGTAGCCGTGGTCGAAAGGTCGGCAATACTTGTCGAGGGTGTACGCTCGCTGCTGTCGCAGAGTGCTGATTATGAGGTTGTTGCTGTGTGTGATGATATGCGCGACTACTCTCAGCGTCAGCCTGTTGCAAGGGCTGATATGGTTATTGTCAGCACACAGATTGAGGAGGGCACAGCACTGCGCTCGTCGTATGCCGAGTTGCAGGATGTTACGCTTGTGGTGTTGGCTGTGTCGGTGCGTGACGAGGGTTTTATGCGTCAGTTCGATGGCGTGATAAACCTCTACGATAGTCCTCAGCAGATTCTCCACCGCCTGCACAAGGCTGTTGAGCACGGAGAGACCAACCCCTACCAGGATAGTCACGACCTGTCGGAGCGTGAACGCGATGTACTCATTGAGGTCGCCAAGGGTCTATCCAACAAGGAGATAGCCGACAGACTCAATATCTCGGTGCACACCGTCATCTCTCACCGCAAAAATATCTCCCACAAAACGGGTATAAAGTCAGTCGCAGGTCTCACGGTCTATGCTATGCTGCATAATCTGCTGGAATAATAGCAAAGAGCACATTCTTACCTTAAATAAGAGTATTTTTTTTGTCTAAAAGCGTAATTTTGATAAAATATATGCTATATTTGCACATTAAAGCGGCGTGAGCGTTACGGCGTTACACTTATTACACCCCTGTAACGATGTAACAATGTAACAGCGATGCGTTCCAGCCGAGAATTGCAAAATTAGGTATAGTTATGTCAGAGAAGAAGTTACGTTTTGAGACCAAGCAGATACACGGGGGCTACCACGTTGATTCGACGGGCTCACGAGGTATAGCCATCTACCCCACCGCAGCCTACCACTTCAAGAGCTGCGACTATGCTGCCAAGCTCTTCGAGCTGAGCGAGGGCGGCAACATCTACACACGTCTGCACAACCCCACAACAGCTGCCTACGAGGAGCGTATTGCTGCGCTCTACAATGCCGTAGGTGCTTTGGCTGTGTCGTCGGGTATGTCATCCATACTGCTCACGGTGACCTCACTTGCCCAGGCGGGTGACAACATTGTGGCATCGCCTTTCCTCTATGGCGGAACATACAACCAGTTCCGCATCTCGCTGCGTAAGTTGGGCATCGAGTGCCGCATAGCCGCCAGCGAGAGGGCCGAGGACTTCGAGCCTCTCATTGACGAGCGCACCAAGTGCATCTACGCCGAGAGTATGGGTAACCCAACGTGCGACGTTCCCGACCTTGAAGCCCTGGCGGCTGTCGCCAGGCGTAAGGATGTGCCTTTTGTTGTGGATAACACCTTTGGCGCTGCGGGCTTCCTGTGCAACCCCTTTGAGTGGGGTGCCAACATAGTGGTTGATTCAGCCACAAAGTGGATAAACGGCCACGGGACAGCTATGGGCGGCATCATCGTCGATGGTGGCAACTACAACTGGGCCAATGGCAAGTTCCCACAGATTGACGGCCCTTCCGAGGGCTACCACGGCCTGAATCTCTACGAGGCCTTCGGCAATGCAGCCTTCGTGGTCAAGTGTCGTGTCGATGGCTTGCGCGATATGGGCTGTTGCCCCTCGCCTTTTGACTCCTACCTTATGCTCGTAGGCTTGGAGACCCTCTCACTCAGGGTCAAGCATCAGGTCGATGCAACGTGGCGTCTTGCCGAGTACTGCCGTCAGCATCCCAAGGTTAAGCGTGTGAGCTTCGTGGGCTTTGACGACCACGCAGGGTATAAAAACGCCCAGAAATACTATCGCTACGGCTCGTCAAGTGTCTTCACCATCGAGCTTGATGGCGACCTTGACAGCACCGTGCGCTTTGTCGAGGCGTTGCAGCTGGCGGGCAATATGACTATGATTGGCGACTCCATAACCGTTGTCACCCACCCCGCCTCTACCACCCACAAGCAGCTCTCTGCCGAGGACTTGAAGGCTGCGGGTGTCACACCTACCCTGCTGCGCATATCGCTGGGATTGGAGAATGTAGAGGATATTATCGAAGACTTCGAGCAGGCCTTTGCTGCCGCCGAGTAGCCTCGTGTAGTTTTACAATATATAAATGACAAAGATATACCACCATAACAAACCTTTCGTGTTGGAGTCGGGTGAGGTTCTGCCCTCGCTCGATATAGCCTACGACTGCTTTGGCGAGTGCAATGCCGACGCCTCGAATGTTGTGTGGGTATGCCACGCCCTGACGGCTAACTCCGATGTCGCTGACTGGTGGCCTCACACCGTTGAGAAGGGCTGCTTCCTCGACCCTGAGAAGTACTTCACCGTGTGCGCCAACTTCCTCGGCTCGCATTACGGCACTACGGGCCCCTTGTCGGTAAACCCCTCTACGGGTGAGAAGTGGTACGGGGACTTCCCCCGCTTCACGGTAAGAGATATGGTGCGCTGCCATCAGGTGCTGGCCGAGCATCTGGGCATCAGGCACGTCAAACTGCTTATAGGCAGCTCCATAGGAGGCTTCCAATGTCTGGAATGGTGCGTTATGCAGCCCGACTTCGCTGAGCGTGCAGCCTTCATTGCCACCACCCCTCGTACCAAGCCCTGGGCATCGGCCTTCAACGAGTCGCAGCGTATGGTCGTGGAGTGTGACCCCACCTTTGGTGAGCGCAGGGACGATGCGGGCGTAACGGGTATGGCTGCGGCACGCAGCATAGCTCTGCTGAGCTACCGTGGTGGTATGGCGTACGACAAGACTCAGGAGGATGCCGACCCCAACGAGGCGAGCTTCGAGCGCAGAGTGCTCTCCTACCAACGCTATCAGGGCGATAAGCTGCGCCGCAGGTTCAACGCCTACTCCTACTACCGTCTCTCGCAGGCTGTCGACTCTCACAACTTAGGTCGCGGCAGAGGCACGGTCGAGGAGCAACTCGGCAAGATACGCTCCAAGAGTTTGGTTGTAGCCATAACCTCCGACATACTGTTCCCACCCTCGGACCACACTATCCTTGTGGAGAACATACCCAACGTGGAGTACCACCTCATAGACTCCGACTTTGGTCACGACGGCTTTCTGGTCGAGCACAAGCAACTGAATGACATTATCTTGAACTTTTTAGAGGATTAACAAAACGAAATATACTATGAACGGAAAGAAATTAAACATTGGACTCTTCGGCTTTGGCACTGTGGGCAGTGGCCTGTATGATGTATTGCAGCGCATAGGCTCGAAGAATGTGGAGATTAAGCGTATCTGCGTACGCAACCTTAGCAAGAAGCGTGCTATCGATGCCGAGTTTACCGACAATGCAGACGATATATTCAACGACCCCGACATCAACTTTATCGTCGAGCTTATTGACGATGCCGATGCCGCCTACACTATCGTCAAGCGTGCCTTGCAGATGAGCCTGCCCGTGGTGTCGGGTAACAAGAAGATGCTGGCGCACCATATCGAGGAGCTTATCGACTTGCAGGCACGTTACAATGTGGCTCTGCTCTACGATGCCTCGGCGTGTGGCAGTATCCCCGTCATCCGCAACTTGGAGGAGTATTATGACAACGACCTGCTCACCTCGGTTAAGGGTATTCTCAATGGCTCGTCAAACTTCATCCTCTCGAAGATTTTCAACGAGAAGATGTCCTATGCCGATGCGTTGAAGCTGGCGCAGGACCTGGGCTTCGCCGAGAGCAACCCCACACTCGACATCGACGGCTGGGACTCGCTCTTTAAGCTCATCATCATCACCATCCACGCCTTTGGTCTGTACGTTGCGCCCGAGAAGATTTTCACCTACGGCATATCAAATATGAACGACGACGACATACGCTTTGCCAACGAGAAGGAGCGCCGTTTCAAGCTGGTTGCCCACGTTGAGAAGGTTGCAGGTAACAAGCTGATTATGAGCGTTATGCCACAGCTTATCTCACGTAATAAATACATTTACAGCGTCGAGGATGAGTTCAACGGTGTGGTTATCAAGGGTCTGTTCTACGACAAGCAGTTTATGTTTGGTCGCGGTGCAGGAGGCTACCCTACGGGCTCGGCTGTGCTGAGTGACATTACGGCTTGCTTGTATGACTACAAATATGAGTACAAGAAGCGTAATGACTCGCAGCTGCCTGAATACACCACCGACTACTCGTTCCGCGTATATTACCGTTATGAGGACTATGCCGACCTCGACCTGTTGAAGTTTGAGTCTGTTAGCGAGAACTACATCTCTGACGATTACAAGTATGTCGTAGGCCGTGTATCTCTTGCCGAGCTGCACAAGGTTCAGGACGAGTTGCGTAAGCGGAATGTATTCATAGCTGCCTACCCCAACGATTAAAAATCGTCTAACAAGGTGATTTTGGTGTCACACTTACCCAGGAAATGCTCACATACGTCAAGTATGCTCCGCTTTCTTGGGTTTCGTGTTCCTAAAAATCCCTCTGTGAGTTTTTTATTAACTTTGTAGAGTTGTGAATAAATCTGCTTTTGTGGCACCGAAGCCGATGTAGTTCCAACTTATTACATAGAGTATGAATTATGGTGCTGCGTAAATTGGTTATGCTTAGAAAAGTATTATTGTTGTCCATCTGCCTGATGTGCCTTGTGCCCGCCCAGGCCAAGCGCAAGCAGTGGACCGAGAAGCAGGCGTGGGACTGGTACGAGCGCGTAGGAGTTGTAAAGGGTTTCAATGACCCCATACCCGCCTATCCTGGTCAGTCACGAAGGGCTATTCTTAAAAAGGCTGTTGAGCTGGGTTTCAACAGCGTACGTTTCTGGGTGCCTGCGGGCACTGTCGAGGAGCGCATAGAGTGTATTCGTGAGATGCTCGAAGATGCCGAGGAGTTCGACCTTACGGTGCAGCCCGTGCTTCACGACATATCGTACATTGTATTCGACCGAGATATGAAGGAGGTGGAGAGGGAACTGCGTGCTGTGGTGCGCCCCTTCATCAAGGAGAAGCGCATCCTCTTCTGGGATGTGTTCAACGAGCCATCAACGTCTCACCGCCCCATCACCTATCAGCGTATGGACTTTGTCGAAAAGATGGTCGGATGGTTCCGTGACGAGAACGTGTCGCAGCCAATTACAGCCTCTCTGTTCTGGCACGACCTTAACTTGAAGGGCAAGGCTATGCCACGCATCACCGAGGTGGAGGCTATGATGGATATTCACAACATACACTTCTACAACTGCGCGCGTGACGAGGGTCAGCGCGCCTATGCTATGCTCGACTATGTGAAGTCTATCAGCGACCGCCCTATCATCGCCACAGAGTGTCTGGCGCGTAACAACGGCTCGGGTGTGCAGCGTTCACTGCCCATCTTTGCCAAGTACAGAATGGGCTTCTACATTTGGGGACTGTACTCAGGTGAGCGTAACTGGGAACCTCGCTGGACACGCTCAGCCTACGACCCATATATGCCTATGTTCCACAATGTGACTTACAGCGATGGCGACGTTATCGACTCACGCGAGATAGAGCTCATACGCAACTATCGCTTTGCAGAGCCCGGTGAGAACCTCGACCAGGGCATTGAGTACACCGACCGATGGAACGACACCCGTGCCTGGCGCTGGATGGTGACAGGACAGCTGGTGGGTGCCAACTCTTCATTTGTGCCCGGCTACTCTATCCAGGACAAGAAGGCCGCACAGGGCGAGGCCTGCAATGCTATGCGTGTAAAACTCGATTTCAACGAGTGGAAGGCCGACAGCAAAGCCTTCATCGAGCGTGTGGATAAGATGCTCTACGCAGCCGAGGATTGCGGCGTGACAATCATACCCGTACTCCTTGACGACAACGATGCCCACAACGATGCTCAGGAGCTTGCCGGCTATGTGGGTGCTGTTGTGCACCGTTTCTACTGTGACACACGCATTAAGGCGTGGGATTTGTACTACTGCCCGGGGGCGACTGTTACGGATAAAAAGCTTGTTTCCGACCTTGTGACGCTCATCTTCAAGCGCGCACGCACGGCCTTTGCCAACCAGCCACTAACGATGACTCCCGTTGTAAGTGTCAAGCCTTTCGAGGAGGGGTTCAACCCCTGGCGAGCTCTGGAACACGGCCGCAGAGCCGGCTGGAACCGTTTTGAGTATAGCGGTGGCAGCGACTACGAGCTGGTATATAAGATATGGTGTCTGAGTGATGTTACGTCGTTCTATACCGAGATGCCTGCTGCCGAGTCACGCTGGCTTATGGCTATGTGCTATCGTTTTGGACGACCCATATTCTGCTCTTCGTGGGATGTGGAGAAGTCGGGCGATGTGGCTGCACAGCTGAAAAATTTCAGCGATTTCCAGGTCTATTGGTTTGCTAAGGACAAGCTGCCTGCCGAGGCTCGTGACTTTAAGTTTACGCAGATTAGCACACAGAAGCAATACTAAGGATTGCTGTGATGTGATTTGGGGCTGCCAACTTTCGGGTTGAGCAGTCCTTTTTGTTGTTGGCTCACAAATGTTGCGTGAGCAACAAAAAAGAGGTTGTCCAACAAGTTTTTGAAGGACAACCTCTTTTCATTGAATTTGTATAACAAGAGCTATTTTGAAGCTGCTCGCAGGCTGAAAAAGCGGAGTTTACTCGGCGTAAATGAGCATTTTTCAGACAAGGCAGATGCCAAAAGAGCCTTGTTAGACAGATTCTTTCTTTGAGTCAATGCCAATTATTTCTTAGCCTCCTCAACTGATACCTTACGGAACTCCTTCAAGAGCTTAGAGAGCTCCAAAGCAGCCTTGCGTGCACGAGTACCTGCTGCCTTGTTGTTCTTCTCTACCTGAGCAGCTGCGTTAACTGAGAAAAGCTCGATCTGAGCATTGATCTGGTCTACTAAATTTTTCATAGTCGTAATGTTATTGGTTTTTAATGGTTTGTATTTATGCAAATATAGGAAATTTTCTAATAATCAAATAATTTCGATTAAAAAAAATGTAAAAAATCATAAAAAAACATCTAATAGGCTCTCTCTTAGGAGTATTTTCACTGTTGGTGGCATATTTTTTGACCTTTTAAGAGCAAAAACCATGTCAATATGCAACAGAGATTATTACTATTTTCACTGATTATCAACCTACTACTTGCAGGGTGCAGACATTCCCCCACATCGCAAGGCGAGGCTCCGCGACTGGACATAGAGGTTAGCGAGGTGGTGGCCGATTCGATAGTTATGCGTTACGAGTTTGTTACTCATCTTGAAAACAGTTACGACGCCGTCATACAACCCCGTGTGAGTGGCTATCTTTTGCGTTCCAACGTCAAGGCGGGCAAGCCCGTCAGGCGTGGCGAGCTGTTATTTGAGCTGGATGCCAACCTGCTCTCAACATCTCTGCTGTCAGCACAGGCCAACCTGAGCTCGGCACAGGCAAAGGAGAGTGAGGCACGCAGCAATTATGAGCGTGCGCAGCCTCTGGCCTTGCAGGGAGCCATAAGCCGTTCGCAGATGGATGATTACAAAACGTTGTATGAGTCGGCTCGTCAGGCAGTGAAGTCAGCACGCCAGCAACTGAAAAATGCGCAGTTGCAGGTGGGCTATGCACGCATATACTCACCAATAGACGGCATAGCAGCAAACCCCACGGCGCACGTCGGCGACTATGTAGGTGTGGGTACGCAGTTCCCTACCCTGACGACCATATCAAATATGGATACTTTGCAGGCGGAGGTGGCCATTCCCACATCGCTCTATCTGCGCTATGCCTCATCGGGTCGTGCCACATACGAAAATCAGGGGTTGCTCTCCGACATAACACTATACCTGGACAATGACGAGGAGTATAAATATAAAGGTATATACGACTACACGCGGCAGAACATCTCACCTACGGCAGGCACCATTACGTTGGTTATCGATTTTCCCAACCCCGATGCCTACTTAAAGGTTGGCGAGTATGCCCGCATAGAGACAGGGATGGGAACGAAGCAGAGGTGCTTGCTGGTGCCTCAGAAGGCTGTTGAGAGCACGCAGGGTGTGGGCTTTGTGTGGATTATAGTTGACGATGATGGGGCGCACTACCGCCGTGTAGAGGTTGCAGAGGTATTTGGGGAGCAGTTTATCATCCTCAGTGGCGTGCAGGCAGGCGAAAGGGTCGCCCTGACGGGAGGTCAGAAGCTGCGTGAAGGAATGAAGGTTACACCTATTATTAAGTAGTTATGGGAGAATTTTTCATCAGACGACCTGTGTTTGCCATATCGTTGGCAATAGCAATGACGCTGCTGGGTGTGGTGTCGCTGTTAAACCTCGCCATAGAGCAGTATCCCGACATCACACCTCCCGTGGTGCAGGTGTCGGCATCGTATCCCGGAGCAGATGCCGAGACGGTAAACAACTCGGTTGCAACCCCCTTGGCGCAGGGTGTTATGGGCGTTAGTGATATGCTCTACCTGCAAACCACAAGCGCAAACGATGGCACGATGAATATGCAGGTGACATTTCAGATAGGCTCCTCGCCCGACCTTGATGCCATATTTACGCAGAACAATGTGGCGGCAGTTACGGCTCAGCTGCCCGAGGCTGTGGCGGAGCAGGGTGTGGTGACACGCAAGAGCCAGACGGGCTTCCTGATGGTATATACGCTGTCGAGCGATGGGCGTTACGACGACGAGTATCTGTCGAACTACGCCTCTATAAATCTCGAAAACCGCCTGCTGAAAATAAATGGCGTGGGCAACGTTACTATTATGGGTGCTGGCGAGTATGCTATGCGTATCTGGATAAAGCCCGACAGACTGCACTACTACGGTCTTGACTTGAACGAGGTGCTGTCGGCTGTCGAGGTGCAGAGTGCTATATATCCTGCGGGTAAGCTGGGTGCAGGGCCCGACAACGGCAATGCGGCATACACCTACACTGTTGTCTTACCCCCTCAGGTAGCAACGGCGGAGGAGTTTGGTCAGATAATCATCTCGCTTGATGAGGAGGGAAACGAAATAAGACTCTCGGATGTAGCCCAAATAGAACTTGGAAGTCAGAGCTATAATATGCGAGCTCTGTTTGGCGACAAGCCCTCGACGATGATTGTTGTGTATCAGGAGCCTGGAAGCAATGCCGTGAAGGTCGGTGAGAGCGTGAAGGCTGTAATGGCCGAAATTGATGAAAAATTGCCCGACGGAATTGAGGTACATACGATAGTGGATGCCACCGAGAATATCAAGGGTGGCGTTAAGGATATCGTCACGACACTTGTTGTCGCGTTGCTGCTCGTTGTGGTTATCATATATCTCTTCTTGCAGGATTGGCGTGCAACCATCATCCCGCTGGTGGCCATACCCGTCTCGTTGGTGGGTACGTTTTCGGTGTTTCCGCTGCTCGGCTTCTCAATGAACGTAATCTCACTTCTGGGGCTTATTCTCGCCATAGGGTTGGTTGTGGATGATGCGATAGTTGTTGTCGAGGCGGTGCAGGTGGGTATTCAGCAGGGTCTTGACCCCAAAAGGGCAACCATCGAGGCTATGCGCAAGGTCTCCTCGCCTATTGTTGCCACGACTGTCGTTCTGCTGGCGGTCTTTCTGCCCGTCTCGTTTATGGGAGGCATTACGGGATTGCTGTTTCGGCAGTTTGCCATAACTATTTCGGTGGCGATAGTGTTCTCGGCATTTAATGCACTGACGCTCTCTCCTGCCTTGTCGGCTATCTTCTTGCGACAGCATAAGCCCACTAAAAACAAGTTCTTTATATGGTTTAACCGTATGTTTAATGGTGCTATACGACGATACGACAGTTTTACTTCGACAATTGTAACCCACGCCTGGCGCACAGCTCTCTTTGTTGTTGCCACTTTGACCGTTCTGATTGTGGCGTGGCAATGGCTGCCCACGGGTTTCTTGCCGGAGGAAGACCAGGGTTATGTGATGGTGATGGTCTCTACGCCCTCGGCTACGGCACTCCCCACAACACTCGATGCTATGCAACACGTCGAGCAGATTATATCTTCGCGCTCCGATGTGGAGTATTCGGCGTTGGCGGCAGGGTTTAATCTTGTAGCGGGTGTGAACTCTTCGTCAAGTGGTATTGTCTTTGTAGTGCTGAAAGATGTCTCCGAGCGCAAACTGTCGGCGATGCAGATAGCACAGCAACTGACAGGGCAGCTGTATGCAGCCGTTCCCGAGGCTATGTGTTACGCCTTTATTCCGCCTTCGATACCGGGTCTGGGTACAACGTCGGGGATATCGTTTCAACTGCTGAACCTCGAAGGTCGTGAGATGGCTTACCTTGAAACGTATGCCAATGAGTTGATGGATACGCTGCGACAGGATAAGCAGGTGGCGGCGGTGAGTACGCAGTTCCAGTCGGGCATACCTCAAAAGCGCATTACCATACGCAAGCAGCAGGCAATGAGCGAGGGCGTAGCCTTGAAGGATATATACGCTACCCTATCGACCTACTTAGGTGGCAACTATACGGGTAACTTCAACCGTTTTGGCAAGCAGTATCAGATATATGTGCAGGCGCAATCGGGCAGGCGTAAGTCCGAGCGCTCGCTGGATAGTTACTATGTAAGCAATGCCCGTGGTGAGAGTGTGCCTCTGTCGGCTTTTGTAGAGGTTAGTGACGTGGAGGGTGTCGAGTATATCACACAGTTTAATCAGTCGGAGTCCATAGAGGTGTCGGTGACCCCTGCGCAGGGAGCCTCCACGGGCGATGTTATGCGCCTGATAGAGAGCCGAGCCAAGCAACTCCTGCCCGATGATGTGGGCTACGCATGGAGTGGAGTGTCGTATCAGCAGGCAGAGGCCTCGAAGAGTGGTATATTTGCCTACCTGCTGGCTCTGGTCTTTGTCTTTTTAGCCTTGGCGGCACTCTATAACAGTTGGGGACTGCCGCTGGCAATCATTATGAGTGTGCCGATAGCTGTTGTGGGGGCTCTGCTGGCAATGCTGGGTGCGCACGCATTCAGGGATGTATATGTGAATAACATCTACTTTCAGATATCGCTCGTTATGCTTATTGGCCTGGCCTCGAAAAATGCAATCCTGGTGGTCGAGTATGCCAACACCATATATCAGAGCGTGCACAATGTGTCGCTTGCACAGGCGGCGATGATGGCAGCCAAGGAGCGTGTGAGACCTATCATAATGACTGCCTTTGCCTTTATCTTGGGTGTTGCGCCTATGATTTTCGCTTCGGGCATATACTCCACGGCACGCAACATACTGGGTGTGGCGCTGGTCGGAGGTATGCTGCTTGCCACGATGATAGGTGTGTTCCTCTACCCCGCTGCATACTATATGGTTGCCAAGTGGGGACGTGTAGCAAAGTGCACCGCTGTGGTTGCATTGTTTATGCTGACGTTTAGTTCGTGTGCTACGCGTCTGGAAGCTCCCAACCTCGATATGCCCAACAGCTTTCTTTATCAGGATGCTGTTGTGAGCGAGGAGGAAGAACTCGAAGGTCGCTGGTGGCAGATATACAACGACCCTGCGCTCGACTCGCTTATGGAGCAGGCATTGGAGTGTAACCGTGACCTCGCCGTGGCGGCATTGCGCATCGAGGCGGCTCGTTATGAGCTCTCTGTTGCCCGCTCGGAGTATCTTCCCTCGCTCGGTGCGGCGTTCAGCGTTGGTGCGGAATCTACGGCTCGGGAGCGCAATGTATATAACTTTGCCTTGCAGCCTACCGTGTCGTGGAATGTGTCTCTGTTTGGTGCTTTGAAGCACACCAGGCGCGAATCACAGGCCAATATACTCTCCTCCGAGTGGAGTTACAGAGGTGTGCTGCTCTCACTCACCAAAGAGGTTGCAGAGAGCTATTTCACACTGTCGCAGGCGGCGCAAAGCCTTCAAATTGCACAGCATAGTTTGGCTTTAAGAGAGAAGCAGGCAATGCTTATCTCGCAGATGCAACAGCAGGGCTTTGCTACGTCGCTTGCCTTGGAGCAGGCTCAGAGTCTGGTGTTTGTGGCGCGTGCCGATGTGTCGAAGTACGAGCGTGCTGTGGTGCAGAGCAACCTCTCGCTCTCCACCCTGCTGGGCAGTATGCCTCGCAGCGATATGATAAAGCCTGCCACGCTGAGCATTGAGGCCCTGCCAGCCATACCTGAGGTTGGTGTACCGTCGGATGTGTTCAGTCGGCGTCCCGATGTTATGGAGTCATACTACGACCTGCAAGCCGCCGCAGCCCGTGTGGGTATAGCCCGCAGCAACAGGTTTCCGACAATTTCCCTGACAGGCAGTGGCGGGCTGCTCAGCACCGCAGCACAACACCTCTTTGCCGATGGCGATTGGGAGTGGAGTGCCACAGCAGGTATCACACAGCCCATATTCTCATTTGGACGGTTGAAGCGCAATGAGCAGATAGCGCGCTCGGAGTATGAGCAGGCTGTGAAGAGTTACGAGCAGACGGTAATAACCGCTGTCGAGGAGGTCGAAAGTGCACTTATAGCCATAGCTACCCTCAAAGCCCAGATTGCGAGTTATAATGCTTACGTCATAGCCAACCAACGCATAGCCGACCTTACTCGGGCAATGTATGAGCAGGGCTTTGATGATTACCTGGATGTAATCTCCACGGCACAGACCTGGTATGAGTCGCAGCTGTCGCTTATAACCCTTGTGGCACAGCAATACGTCAACTATGCCGAGCTGGTGATGGCGTTGGGTGAGGGATGGCAGGATTTGGAGAGTGAGAAAAAATAGTTATATTTGCGATATGGTAGAGAATTGGCAAAATATAGTTGTAGGCATAATACTCGTTATGGTGATAGCGTGGCTTGTAAGGGCTCTTGTAAGGAGCTTTAACGCCCGCCGATATGCAAAGTGCAGCAGCTGTGACGATGCCACCTGCCCCTATCGAAAACGTGAGAAAGATAATAAATAGACAAAAAAGAATCTGTTTAACAAGGCTACTTTGTCGTTACGCTTGCCTCGAAAATCCTTATTTACGCCAAGTAAACTGCGGTTTTCGAGTCTGCGCAAGCCTAAAATTAGCTCTTTTTGTTATACAAATTCAAAGAAAAGAGGTTGTCCTTCAAAAACTTGTTGGACAACCTCTTTATTATGCGTTGCAAGCAACTTACTCAATCACTACACCAAAGTATGGGAGAATGGTGTACTCCTTCCAAACGTCAGCAGCCTGGTAAGCCTCCAAACCGTTGATAGGAACATTGATTTTAAGGCCCTCAGCGCAGCCATTGAATGCCGCAGCACCCAGAGTTGCAGGAGTAGTGCTCTCGCAATCAACAGAAACAAGTGCAGAGCAGTTCTCGAAAGCACCGGCGCCAATAGCTGTGATGTCTGCACGAATCTCCAACTCAGCAAGAGTTGTGCAGCCGTAGAACAACTTAGGAGCAATAGCCTCAATGCCGGCAGGTGTTGTGTACTTAACAAAAGTCTCAGGGATGATGTATGCAGCCAAAGTCTTGTCAACTATCAGGCTCTTGCCATCCTCAGATGCGAACTTACCGCTGAACGCTGTCAAACCTGTACAGCCGTGGAATGCCTGTACACCAATCTCAGTAACTGTCTCAGGGATTGTGATTGTAGCAAGTGTAGTACAATCCTTAAACGCCTCGTCTCCAATCTTGGTAACAGGGCCGGCCAATTTCATAATACCCTTACCATCCTCATATTTGTTTGTTAAGAGTCTTACGCCAAAATCCTCCTCATTAGGCTCTATTATGTTGCCATCAGTTGAAGTATATTCCATAATCGAAACAGCCTGCTGCTTAACTGTGTACTCAGCATATACATCCTCATCCTCAGTTGAAACAACCTTTACAACTGCCTCTCTTGGTGTTGTTGATACGTTATCGGCAACTGTGAGTTTTACAGAACCTGCCTCCAAAGCCTTTGTAGACTCGGCAACTGTAATCCAGCTCTGA
Organism: Alistipes sp.; assembly: GCA_045603645.1. GTDB lineage: Bacteria > Bacteroidota > Bacteroidia > Bacteroidales > Rikenellaceae > Alistipes. The sequence continues at coordinate 17,761 of JAZUMN010000083.1, forward strand.
GCCTCCTCAGGGATAGCAACCTCACACTCAACGGTAGCCTTATATTTGAGTTCAATCTCTTTGCCATATACGGTTAACTCGAACAGCTGGTCACCATCGGCAACAACAGCCTTCTTGAACTCCTGTGATACTGTCAAAGTCTCCTCAGCGTCGCCACACTTGAACACAAATGTAGCCTCACGGCTGTCGTATGTCTGCTCAGCTGAGAAAGTTATCTTCTGACCCGCTGGGTTAGCCTGACCACTCTGTGCTGATGCTGTACACCAGTCATTGTCAGTAGTAACACTCCAAGCGTAATTGCTGCTGACGGTAACATCTACGCTGCCGCCATCAGGGCTGATTGATACTGCTGTCTCACTAAGTTTAATGTAAGCCTGCTCGGGCTCGCTCTCGCTCTCGCAAGCTGTGAATATCATTCCAGCTGCTGCAAGTAAAAAGAATAGTCTTTTCATTTTAGTAGATATTATTGGTTAAATTTATTTACGGCAAATGTATTGTTTGCACCTGCGAGAATATGTCTTGTCGCAAACACTATTACAAATATAACAAACTTTTTATTAAAAAAAAGAGTTTTAATGATATTTTTTTGCAAAACATCTGCTGTTTACGACTTTTTTGTTGAAAATACCCACACATTAGTACCCGTGAGACACAACTCTTAACGATTAGAAATATGCAACGATAACATCTGCATAGGTTGTCCACAGCTCGGCAGACTGGTATATCTCGACAGAGTCCTCGGGAACGTAAAACTTCCTATTTTCGCTATTGTTGTGGAATGCATACGGACTTAATGCAGGAGGCAGCTCCGCCTGACAATAGACCCCCTCCAATGAGGTACAACCGTAGAACGCAGCATCCCTAATGGATGTCACACTTGCTGAAATCATCACATTCATCAGCGATGTGCAGCCCCTGAATGCCGTAGTTCCTATCACAGTCACGCCATCGCCGATATTGATGGTTGTAAAGCCGGCATCGGTGAGCCAGTTCTCATCGGTTTGATTATACTCGTGAGACTCAATGAACTTACTGCTTATGGTCAGGGTACCCGTACAGCTCCTGAAAGCAGAATCGCCGATGTCAGCTATGTTTCTGTGCAGCACAATATTGGCAAGTTCCAAACAGTCGTAAAATGCACAAGTGCCAATCTCGGTAACGCTCTCGGGTATGATTATCCTTTTCAGAACGATACAACGCCTAAAAGCATACTCTTCAATTGCTACAACCTGTGCGGGCAACGTAATCTCTTTAAGTGACATACACTCCGAGAAGGCCTTTGCTGCCACGACATTGAGGCCTGTGAAGTGCTGTAACTCGTTGAACGCCTCTATTACCGAGCCCTCGAATGTTGTGCCGAGGTCGGTGACGGCTGCGGCCTCCTCGTATGACAACTCGCCATCGCCATTTCTGTCCCACGCCTCAACGCAGAGACGCTTGGTGTTGTTGTCCTGGAAAAAGATATTCTGCGTCTGGTTATTGCTGCCGCTATTCTTATCATCCTCCGGCTTATTGTGGTGCTTGTCGTCGTTGCCGGTGCCATCGCCCAGCCACTCAACACCCGACTCGCAGGCCACAGAGAACAAGCCAAGCATACCCAGCAAAAGAAATACTCTTTTCATTGTCGTAATTTTCTTGATATATCTATGCAAAAGTAACAAACTTTCACCACAATACACTGCTTTTGTGGAATTATTTATCGCTGAAACACAAAAAAAAGAAGCTGTCTAACAAGGTGATTTCTGCGTTACACTTGCCCTCAAAATGCTCATTTACGCCAAGTAAACTCCGCTTTTTCGGGCTATGCAAGCCTTGAAATCCCTCTTGTTATACAACTTCTAACAGAAAGGGAGTGTCTAAAGAACTTGTTAGACACTCCCCTTTGTGTAGATTACGCTACCATAAGTATCAGCAGCTGTGCTGTGAGAACTCTGAGGAACATCACAACGGGATAAACCGTTGCGTAGCCCACAGCCGGCATATCGTTGCCCGCCGTAGAGTTGGCATATCCCAATGCCGGCGGGTCGGTGACACTACCCGCCATAAGGCCCATAAGTGTATAGTAGTTCATTTTCAGTTTCAGACGTGCGAAGATACCCACAATGAGCAGAGGCAATACCGTGATGATAAAGCCATACCCTATCCAGCGGTAACCGCCATTTACGATTGCATCGACAAAGCCGTCACCGGCACCTATGCCGACACCCGCCAGGAACATTGCCAGACCCACCTCACGCAACATAAGGTTGGCACTCATCGTAGTATATGTCACCAGGTGGAAGTGAGGGCCGAAGCGACCTATCAGGATGGCGATAATCAGCGGGCCACCCGCCAAGCCGAGCTTCACAGGCTGAGGAATGTTCATCAAAGGAATAGAGCCAAACAAAACACCCAGAGCAATACCGAAGAAGATAGTCAGCAGCTGAGGCTCGTTGAGTTTTTTCATCGAGTTACCCAGCACACCGGCAACCTGCTCGATAGCCTTCTCCTGACCTACAACCATCACCTTGTCGCCAATCTGCAACTCCATACCCTGATATGGCAACAGGTCGATACCTGCACGGTTTATGCGTGTGATGTTGATGTTGTACTTGGTGCGCAGACGCAAGTCCGAGAGTTTCTTGCCATTGATAGATGACTTTGTGATGACTATACGGCGTGATACAAGCTGCGTGGGCGACTCAGCTCCTGTACCCCACTCCTCCTTGCTCATCTCGATAGGCTGACCCAGAAAGGCAACCACAGCCTCGTGATCCTCGGGTGAGCATATCAGTCGCAACTTCTCGCCTATGCGCAGTACGCTGTTACCGTCGGCAATGGTTATCGAGCCGTCGTCGTGCATAATGCGTGAGATGACGAATGAGCGATTAACCAATTCTCTGAGGTGTGCAATGGTGTGTCCCTCCAAGGCTCCGTTTGTGAAGATGAGCGAGTAGCGCTCTACGTTGGAATGATCGCTGTGCATAACCTCCAACGCCTTGTTCTCCTCAGCAAAGTTTACGCGTGTAATAAAACGTACCGCTATAAGTGAGAGTATGATGCCCACAACACCCAAAGGATAGGCTACGGCGTAGCCCAACGCTATCGAAGGGTCGTTTATGCCCGTAGAGTCGGCATAGGCCTGCTGTGCAGCACCCAGACCGGGGGTGTTAGTCACGGCTCCCGACATAATACCCACCATTGTAGGCATAGGAGTACCTGTCACAAGATGAATGATGTATGTCGTCACAGCGCCCAGCACCACAACGGCAGCGGCGCAGCTGACCATCTTGATTCCGCCCTCCTTGAACGAAGAGAAGAAACCCGGGCCCACCTGCAAACCAATAGAAAAGACAAACAATATAAGACCAAACTCCTTGATAAAATGGAGTGTGTTGTGGTCTATGGTCATACCGAAATGACCGGCAGCAATGCCGACAAAGAGAATCCACGTCACACCCAGCGATATGCCGCGAATCTTTATCCTGTTCAGCATTATGCCCAACGTAATTACCAACGAAAGCACCAGCACCGTGTGTGCTATGCCCTCGCCCATAAATAGTGAACAAAACCAATTCATTCTTAGACTCTGTTTTGAGTTTATAAACCTAAATTTTTTCCTAACTGGCGGCAAAGGTAGCATTAATAAATAAATTTAAGAATTATTTTCGACTAAAAAGTTCCAATTATTGGCTGAAAGCGCAAAAATCATCTTCTACGGCACGAAAAAAGCTATTTACGGAGTATGATTTTGAATTTGCATTTTATTTTGTATCTTTGCCACGTCAAACGGGGGTGACCGGTTTTGACAGCTTGTAGAGTTTGATTGTAAGCACGTCGAGCATTGTGTGGTGGCTCGTAAATATCAACACTCAAACTACAAATGGCAATAATAGCTATGCACTCGCTGCCTAATTTTCAAGGAAAATTGGCTTAATCCGCGAGCCCAAGGAGGTTTGCAGACGAGTATCCCGAATGGCGGCCGCGCCCTTTGGTTGCTGTTCATACGGGGTATCATCTTTTAAGGGATAGTACGTTATGTGTCTCGGTTAGCGTGCGAAAACTCAGAGGCTGCGGCAAAAGGTTAGGCTGTCTGTGGCCATCCTGCGCAAGAGGAGTAAACGCAGAATAAACGTGTAGAAAGCTTTTGGGTTCCAGGTTTGGACGCGGGTTCGACTCCCGCCACCTCCACTTTTTGATGGGAGCCTTTGACGAGTAAAGATATCGAAATCACAGATTTCGCCATCAAAAAGTCTTTATTCGAACACCCCTCCTAAATCCTCCCCTAACCGTAGGGGAGGCCTTTTTTTTAGCGGTAACAGAGGTTGTTCAACAAGTTTTTGAAGGACAACCTCTTTTCCTTGAAGTTGTATAACAAGAGCTGTTTTGAAGCTGCTCGCAGGATGAAAAACCGCAACCGACGCTGCGGAGCGAGAGCAGAGTAAGCTTGTTTACTTTGCCGTGCCGCGAGGAGGAAAAGCCACCCTTGTGTGGGTTAATTACTCGGCGTAAATGAGGATTTTCGAGACAAGCGTAACGACAAAGTAGCCTTGTTAGACAACTTCACTTTTTTTTGCGGCTGCGTTGGTTGGAGTAAACTCCATCTGTCTTACCTTATTATAGTAGAAGTTGCGCCGTCGCCAAACTCTCTAAATTCCCTGAACTCCCTAAACTCCCTGAATAAAAGCCGTCATGCCACATTTTTGCACGGGTAGCTGTGGCAGTAGTGATTAAGTTGCAGGCAAAAATGATTGGCATCTACCTTTGTGGGTAGGCGGTGGCAGGAGAGAATAGCTATAAGGTAGATTAACCCAACATAAAGTTGGCTTTTCACCGCCTCGGCTCGGACAATATATATAACGTCATGCCACATTTTTGCACTTTGGTGACCATTGCAGTAGCGAATAGGTTGCAGGCAAAAATGATTGGCATCTACCTTTGTGGGT